>CAKZMS010000513.1 GCA_937128785.1 uncultured Opitutaceae bacterium
CTCGAGCAATTCCTCGGGCACGAACCCGGCGGCACGGTCGTCCGCGACGATTTCTGTGCAGATCTGCCAAAACAAGGATTCGGCGGCGGCCCGGTTTTCGAGATCGAGGTAGCCCAGATTGAACAGGGAAAACGCCTCTTCTTTCCGTTGCAGGGCATCGTGGTAGCGCTCGAGGCGTCCCATTTCAGTTTTACTGGTAGCCAACTCCTCCAGGTCTTTGACGACTTTGTGTTTCTTTTTGGGGCGCTGCTTGATGCTGAGAGATTCCTTTTTGCTAATCCGCTCGAAGACTTCGACCACCAGCATGGAGTGCGGAGCCACCACGGCGCGGCCGGATTCGGACGTGATATCGGGCACGGCGACGTCTTCAGCGACGCAAATATCGCGAATGTTCGCGACGACATCCCGGGCATACTCCTCCATAGAGTAGTTCATGGAGCTTTCGAAGTTGGTGCGGGAGCCGTCATAATCGATACCG
Organism: uncultured Opitutaceae bacterium; assembly: GCA_937128785.1. Classification (GTDB taxonomy): domain Bacteria; phylum Verrucomicrobiota; class Verrucomicrobiia; order Opitutales; family Opitutaceae; genus Actomonas. Next base: position 479 of record CAKZMS010000513.1, read on the forward strand.
AGGCCGCCGCCCACATCCAGAATTCCCATGGGGATGCCCAGCTTGGCCAGTTGACAGTAGAATCGCGTCGCTTCCACGACGGCATTCTTGATGGTCAGAATATTGGGCACCTGGGAGCCGATATGGAAGTGCAGCAGTCGGAGGCTGTCGGTGAGACCGGCCTTCTGTAGACGTTTGGCGGCGATGAGGATTTCGGTGGTATTGAGGCCGAATTTGGCGTTGTCGCCGGTTGAGGTCGCCCATTTGCCCTCGCCGCGGGTGAGCAGTTTGGCGCGCAGGCCGATTAATGGCTCAACTCCGGTCTCCTGGGCGAGTGCGACGATGTGGTCCACTTCGCTGAGTTGTTCGACGACCAAGATAATTTTTTTGCCCAGTTTTCGGCCGAGCAGGGCCAGGCGGATGTAATCGGGATCCTTGTAGCCGTTGCAAATAATCAGCCGGTCGGCTCCTTCGTGCATGGCCAGCGCGATCACGAGTTCGGGCTTGGAGCCGGCTTCGAGGCCGTAGTTGTAGGGGGAGCCGGCATCCACGATCTCTTCCACGACTTCGCGCAGCTGGTTGACCTTGATGGGAAACACCCCGCGATATCGGCCCGCGTAGTTTTCCTCTTCGATCGCCCGGTTGAAATAGCGATTCAGCTGCTCGACCTGATGGCGGAGCAAATCTTGAAAACGGATTACAAAAGGGGCTTTTAAACCGTCTTGAACGGCTTCGTCGATCACGTCCCGGATGACGATTTTTCGGCCGTCCGCGAGGGGTTCCACGGTGACCCGTCCCTCATCATCAGCGTGGAAGTGGCCGGAGCCCCAGCGGGAGAAGCCATACAGCTCCTCGGATTGGGCGGTGGACCAGGTCGAATTTGAATCGTTATTCAATGGGTGAGAAGGGTGGGTTTGTTAGCTTGCTTTTTGAAGTTCTGGAACGGTTAGATGCTCGTTTCTTTTTTTACGACCATCAACACGCAACGCCTAATATGACCTCATTCACCCTCGTGCTCGCCCAATCTCAAGGTGCCGCCCCCTCTGGACAGATGGGGACACAGCTACTGTTTTTCGGCCTTCTCTTCGCGGCGATGTGGTTCCTCATGATCGCTCCGCAGCGCAAAAAGCAGAAGGAGCACGATAAGATGCTCAGCGAATTGGGCAATGGTGACGAGATTGTGTCCGCCGGCGGCATCATCGGCACGATCGTGGCTGTGAAGGACGATCGGTTCGTCGTGCGGGTCGCCGACAATACCAAGGTCGACCTCGGCAAGTCGTTCGTCTCATCGGTGTTGAAGAAGGCTGATAAGTAAGTAACCGACTCTGAGAAACCCCGTTTTCCGGGCGCCCGTCGCCCCGAGATCATCCCCTCGTCGCGGTTGGTCTCCTCCCAATTTAACCTAAGCAAGCAATGTTCAAACGTAACCTCTGGAAGATCACTCTGACCGCCTTCATCGGTGCATGGGCGCTCTCATCGATCCTCCCACTCCAAGACACCCCCTTCAACGACTACATCCAGGTCCAAGCTACCGCCGATACGAACGAATTCGAATCGGTCATGGCTCAGGCCAGCGAAATGGTCTCCAACGGCGAAGCGCAATCTGTGTTTGTTGCGCTCAAGCAAATCGGCAAGGAGCAGCGCATCGATCTCTCCAAATTCTTCCCGGAAGTCCGCCTCGAGGCTTCCTTGAAGAACATCGAGAAGCGCAATGCCATCCTGCTCGACTATCTTCTGCAGGAATCCAAGGGCCGTCTCCAGCTCGGATTGGACCTCAAAGGTGGGGTCGCCTTTATGCTCGAAGTTAAGGACGACGGGGTTTCCGAAGAGCTTTCCGAATTTGAGCGGGAGGAAAATCTGGCTAAGGCGATCGAAATTATCGGTGGTCGCGTCAACGAGTTTGGTGTCGCCGAGCCGATCATTCGTCCCGTGGGCACCAACCGTATCCAGGTCCAGCTCCCGGGGGTCAGCATCAAGGATGACCCGGAGCTGCTGGCGGCGACCACGCGTCCCGCGCGGCTGGATTTCCGGATGGTTCATCCCACCCTGAACCCGGCAACCACGCCTCCCAACCAGGCGCCTCCCGGTTACCAAGTCATGACCCTGGAGGGAGAAGCTCCCGACGGATCGATTTTCATCAGCGAAGTCTTCGTGAAGCGGGTCCCCGAGATGACCGGTGCAAATATCGACGTGGCATTCCCCACCATGGATGAATACGGCCGCTACAAGGTTAACCTCCAGTCCAACGACGAAGGGGGGGAGCAGTTTGCCGATGTTACCGAAGCGATCGCGCTCGCCGGTCAACAATCCGGCCGCCTGGGCCAACTCGCCATCGTGCTCGATGGCAACCTTTTCTCCGCTCCGACCGTGCGTGATCGCATCGGTGGTGGTTCGGCCGAGATCACCGGATCCTTCACGCAGCGCGAAGCAATCGACCTCGCGGGCGTCTTGAATAATCCTCTGGAGGTTCCGCTCGAAGTTAAGGAACTCAGCGAAGTTGGACCGTCCCTGGCGGTCGATGCCCGGGATTCCGGTGTCAAGGCCTCGCAGATTGCGATTGGTCTGGTCGCCATGTTCATGATCCTGATCTACACGATCGGTGGTGTCTTCGCGGTGATCAGTCTTTCGATCAACCTGCTCATCATTCTGGGTGTGCTGGCCAGCTTGGGCGCGACCATCACGTTGCCCGGTGTCGCGGGTGTGGTCCTCACCGTGGGTATGGCGGTCGACTCCAACATTCTCATCTTCGAGCGTATTCGCGAAGAGCTGAATACCGGCAAGTCACTCAAGGCGGCGTTCCTGGCCGGTCACGAGAAAGTGCTGTCCACCATCTTGGATGCGAACATCACGACGCTGATCACGTCCTCGCTGATGATCGCGTTTGGTACGGGTCCGGTTAAGGGCTTCGGTGTCACGCTCACGATCGGTGTGTTCTCCACGGTCTTCTGCGCGTTGATTGTCACGAAGCTGCTCCTCGAGCTCTTCATTGAAGGGGATCTGATCAAGAAGTTCCCCATGAACGTGCCCGCCGCGATTCCCAAATTTGACTACCTCAAGTTTGCCCGGCCGGCGTTCGGCATCTCCTGGCTGATCGTCATCATCGGTGTCGGGGTCGTCGCTTACAAAGGCGATGCGATCTATGGCATCGATTTCGTCGGTGGTGACGAAGTGAATCTGGCCTACACGGAGGCGCCGGATACCGGCGCCGTCCGCGAAGCCCTCGAGGCGGCGGGTATCGGCGAGGCCAACCCCATCTTCCAAAGCGATCTTTCCGGCGCCTCCGAGACGCTCACGATTCAAGTGCCCACCGGAGAGGGGGCGAAGGTCGAGAGCCTGCTGCAGTCGGCCTTCCCGAGTGCGGGATTTGATGAAGTCGGTTTGACCACCATCGGTCCGGCCATCGGCGAGGAGATTCGCTGGAATGCTTTCATGTCTCTCAGTTTGGCCATCGTCGCCATCCTACTCTACGTGGCGTTCCGCTTTGAATTCGGCTTCGGACTCGGTGCCGTGACCTCCACGGTCCACGATATCCTCATGACCATCGGTCTGTTCGTGCTGTTTGATCGCCAGTTCACCGCACCCATGGTCGCCGCGATCCTGCTGGTCGCCGGTTACTCGATCAATGACACCATCGTGGTCTTCGACCGTATTCGGGAGGAATTGAAACTGAACCCGGACACCCGACTGCGCGATGTGATCAACAACGCGATCAACAAGGTGTTCACCCGTTCCCTGCTCACCAGTGCGACAACCTTCCTCGCTTCCATCGCGCTGTTCATCTGGGGCGGTGGGGTGATCAACGATCTCGCCTTCACCTTCCTCGTCGGCGTGGTCACCGGCACGTTCTCCTCCATCTTTATCGCGAGCCCGATTTTCTTCTGGTATCACAAGGGTGATCGGAAACACGTCGAGAAGCACCAGGACGTCAAACCGACTTACGAGTGGACCGGATCCAGCCGCGCATCGGAATAAGCTGATCCTCAGCCCTTTTGATGCGTTGGATCTATACGCCGCCCCCGGCCGATGAGGTCGGGGCGCTGAGCCGCGACGCGGGGGTGAGCCCCGTGCTGGCGGAGCTATTGTGGCGTTTGGACATCAAGGACGAGGCCTCCTCCCGAGGGTTCATGAAACCCATGTTGGCCGATCTGGGGGATCCGTTTGAGCTCACCCATCTGGAGGCCGCCGCCCAACGATTGGGCCAAGCCATTGCCGACCGGGAGGACGTGGTCGTGTTGGGCGATTACGATGTCGATGGCGTGAGCAGCACCACGTTGCTCGTCAGTATCCTGCGCCGATTCGGGCTCAGTCCCCGGTTTGTGGTCCCGCGTCGCCTGGAAGAC
>CAKZMS010000514.1 GCA_937128785.1 uncultured Opitutaceae bacterium
TATAGGTTTCCTGCCCCTCCGCGGCCCGACCGGTAAAACAACCGGACTCTTGCCACGCGGCCTACCACTTCGCTTCCCCATCGCGGGCTTCGTAACTCTTGGTGATCTCTGGCATGGCTATAATCGAAACGGACCAAGCAACCGGCGCACCCAGCCGCTGGCAAGCGCCTGTTTGATCACCGCGCGCCCAAACGAACGACCCCGCGCCCAGCGTTTCGCGCTTTGCCTCCGCCGTAGATTCTTCCAGCCTCTGCCTTTGCCCGATGTCCGAACGCGTCAAAAAACACACCCTGGCTCGCCTGAACTTCACTGGAGAAGTTCCGGTCATCGAGCGCACGAAAGCGTGTAAAGCGTTCCTCAAACTTGATTTAGGCATGATCAAAGCCGGTCATGCCGCCGGTGCTCCCGGCCACCAAACCGCCCGTGCCCTGGCTGCTGGTGTCGATATCATGCTGGTTAAGCTCTACGACTACGCAATCGGGCGCTGGGAGGCGGAGCACGGCAAATTGCCCTCCCCCGTCTGTTTGGTCGCACTCGGCGGATACGGCCGCAGTGAGCTCAGTCCCCACAGTGACATCGATCTGATGTTCATGTTTCCCACCAAGGCCCGGGCATCACTGGTGAATGATCTGAAACAACATCTTTCCGACGAAATCCTCTACCCGCTGTGGGATTGCGGCTTAAAGGTTGGCCATTCCACCCGCACGGTCGAAGAAGTTTTCGCCGAAGCACGGGCGGAGAATCAGTCGAAGACCGCCTTGCTTGAGGCTCGTCGGGTCGCCGGATCCAAGTCGCTCTTCACCACGTTTCACGCCGCCTACCGCACCTACTACATGCAGGACGATCCGGCCGGCTACATCAGCACCCGCCTGCAGGATCAGGCGTCCCGCCGAGCCAAACACGGCGACACCGTGTTCCTGCAGGAACCGGATATCAAAAACGGGGTGGGCGGACTCCGCGACTACCAGAACACCCTCTGGATGGCGCAGGTAAAACTCGATATCGCCACGCTCAACGACCTCGTCACCGAGAACTACCTGCGGCCCAACGAACTCAAGTCCTTCCAACGCGCCTATCGTTTTCTGCTGCGCGTGCGCGCCGAGCTGCATTTTCAAAGCAAACGTCCCACCGACACCCTCGACCTCGAAGCCCAGCCGCGGAGCGCCTTGGGCTTGGGGTATTCCGAGCCGGACATGCTGCGGCGGGTCGAGTTGTTCATGCGGGATTACTATCGGGCGGCGCAGACGATTTACCGTTCGTCAAAACTGGTGGAGAATCGCCTCGCGCTTAACCTCGAAGCCTCTCCCGACACCAAGGTCTCGTTCCGCGAGGTCATCCGGTCACGCCGCTACGAACGCCAAAAACGCATCGACGGTTTCATCCTCCGCGGATCCGAACTGACCGCCGCTTCCCCTCGCACCTTCAAGGACGATCCCGCCCGCCTGATTCGGGTCTTTCGCCATGCCCAGAGCCTGGGAGCCAAAATCCATTTCGATCTGGAGTCGCTGATCCGTGAGTCCGGCTCCCTGATCAATGACCGGGTGCGTGAATCGCCCGACGCCAACACCAGCTTCAAGTCCATCCTCCAGGATGTCGGAGCGGTCTATCCCCAGCTGAGCAAAATGCACGAGCTCGGGGTGCTCGGACGGTTCATCCCCGAATTCGATGGGCTCACCTGTCTCGTGCAGCACGAATACTACCATCGCTACACGGCGGATATTCACACCCTCAATACCATCCGCCAGTTGGACCACATTTTCACGCGGGGCGATGACACGAATCTCAAATATCGCCGGGCCCTGCACGAAACTCCCCTGGCCGCCCTGCTCTACCTGATCCTGCTGCTGCACGACATCGGCAAGGCCAAGGGCATCCGCGGACACGCCGAAAGCGGGGTGACCATCGCGGAGCCCATCCTGAAGCGACTCCAGATTTCCGAGTCCAACCGCGAGATTGTTACCTTCATTATTAAAAATCATCTCATGATGGCACGGTTTTGGCAGAAGCGGGATGTTGATGATCCCGCGACGACCGAAGCTTTTGCCGAGCAGCTCGATGATGCCGATCTCCTGCGCTACCTCTACGTGCACACCTATTGTGATGCCGGGGGCACCGCTTCGGGACTTTGGAACAGCTACAAGGACATGCTGCACACCAAGCTCTACCGGGGCACGCTCGATATTCTGGTCCACGGAGACAAACTGGCGAAACGACACCGGGAGCGCCTCAAGATGATCCACAACGAGATGCTTGAAATCGAGATCCCGGGCATCGCCAAGGACGAGATCAACGCCCACTTTAACCTGCTGCCTGACAGGTATTTTTTAAACACCACCCGCGACGAAATCATGCTTCACCTGAGCATGGTGAATCACCTCCTGCAGACCATCACCTCGACCGATTCCATTGGATCGCTGCGCCCGGTGGTCGAGTGGCGGGACGACGTCAACCGGTCCCTCACCGAGGTGCACATCATCACCTGGGACCGGGCGGGATTGTTCTACAAACTGGCGGGGGCGTTCAATGCCGCCGGCCTCACTATCCTGTCCTCCAAAGTGGTCTCCCGCACCGACCACATCGCGATCGACACCTTCTACGTCAGAGAGCCCGGCCATGGCACCGTGCAGGACAAAAAGATGCGCGAACGCTTCGACGATGCTCTCGAGCAGGCGTTGATGCACAATACTGACCTTTTACCGCAGATCACGGAGCAGGCGGAAAAGCAGGCCTCGGCCCGGCGCTATACCCGCGACTCCGGCCGGGCCGAAATCGTGCAGGCCACGTTCCCGCCGCGCGTCGATGTTTACCACGAGCTTTCCATGGAGCGCACCATCGTGGAGGTCCAGGCGCCGGACGCCATCGGCCTGCTGTTCCGGTGTGCCCGCGCGATCAGCGAGCACCATTTCGATATCACCTTTGCCCGGATCGGCACGGAGCGGCACATGGCCATCGATACGTTCTACATTGTCGACGTCTCGCACGCGGAAGTGAGCGACCCGAACCGTCTCATGCAACTGCGTGACTCGCTGTTGGAGATCGTGACCCCGCCCGAGGTAGAGAAAGCAGCGGGGTAACCCCTCGCTCGATTCGTCGCCGGGGCCGATCGCCGCAAAAAACTGGCGCCCGGGATTTCTCTCGCTCAAGGGTAAGCTGTGAATCTGCCAACCGATTCCCGCTCCCTCGCCGCGTTGTATCGCATCGCCACCCTCGCCGGTGGCCATGACGATCCGCGCACCGTGTTGCGGACGATTCTGCAGATTGTAATCAAAGCGGTCGGAGGAGTCTCGGGCGATGTGTCACTGGTGAACCCCGATAGTGGGAAGTTGGAGGTCGAACTCGCCAATTCTTTGGATGGCCCCAGCGACGAAGATCTCTCCATGCGACTGGGTCAGGGCATCACCGGTTGGGTGGCGTTTCACGGGCGGGCCCAACTGGTCAACGACGTCTCCAAAGATCCCCGCTACGTGAAGCTTCGGGACCATGTGTGCAGTGAGATGGTCGCCCCCATGATCGCGGGCAACGGGCAAATCATGGGCGTGATCAACGTCGACGGCGACCGCGTCGACGCGTTTAGCGATTCAGATTTGGACCTCCTGCTCGTGCTGACAGCCGAGGCCACCAGAGTCATGAATCGGCACTGGGAGTTGCAGAATCTCAGCGGCAAGGCACGGCAGCTCGAGTCCCTCATCACGATCGGGCAGTCACTGGTCGGACAGTTGGAGCCCCAGGAGCTCTACCAAAGCATGACGCGGGATGCCCGGCAAATCACCGGCTTCCGCTCCTGCGGTCTGTTCCTGCACGACGAGGAAACCACCACCATCCAGCTGGTCGCCTATGACGGACCCGATCCCATCATCCGCCCCACCGCCGCGCTGCCCGTGGAGGGTTGTCTGGTGGCCTCCTCCATCCACACCCGCAAACCCCTCGAATTCTCCAACGTGCAATCCGGTGAATTCGTGGATGTGTTGGA
>CAKZMS010000515.1 GCA_937128785.1 uncultured Opitutaceae bacterium
CGTCTCGATTTGGGATTCACCGGTACCATCCACCGAAAGCGAAAGCTCGATGTTGGTTTCGGCGGTTTTACGCGTGAGGGTTACGGAGCGGGAGTCAGCCATGCTTGGATTGCTTCATCGACGGCGAGCATCTCGTCGTCGGAGCCGACGCTGATTCGCAGAAAGGGCGCGGTCAAGGCGTGGCTGGGGAAGGCGCGGACGAGAATTTTGCGGGATTTGAGGAAATCGAACAACTCCGCCGCCACACCGGGCCCGGACTCACCGGCGGCATTACGGGGCTCGACGAACAGAAAATTGGCCGCGGACTCATAGATGAACCACCCCCGTTCACCCCACGCCTTCGCCCACCGGTCGCGGGTGTCTTTGATCCGGGCAATCACATCGCTGTAGTAGGCATCATCGGTCAGCGCGGCCGCGGCGGCCACTTGCGTGAGACGGTTGACGTTGTAGCTGTCACGCACGCGGTCGAGCAGTCCGATCGTCTCGGCACTGGCCAAGGCATAGCCCACCCGCAGCCCGGCCAGCGCATGCGCCTTGGAAAGCGTGCGGACCACGACCAGTCGCGGGTAGCGGGCCAGCAGGCTCACGGCATCCTCCTCGGCAAACGGCGCGTAGGCTTCATCCACCACCAGGATTCCCTCATACTTCGCCAAGATCGCTTCGATTTCGACGGTCGGGAATCCGACGCCGGTCGGGGCATTGGGCGAGGTCAGGAAGAACGCCGTCGCGCCCGAGGTCGCGATCCGTTCGACCGGTAATCGCATGCTGCGATCGAATTCGATGAGTTCGGAGCGCCCGTCCTCGATCGCCACCAGCACGGGATACAGCGAGTAGCTGGGAAAGGTGAAGGCAGTCGCGGCCTCCCCTCCCCCAAAGACCCGCACCAACAGATTGAGTATATCATCGGAGCCATTGCCGACGATTACCTGATCGGGTGTAAGCCCGTGCCGTCCGGCGATCAGCTCGCGCAGGGGCGCACTGGTCGGGCTCGGGTAAAGTCGCAGACTCGTGGCGTCACCGCCCAATTCTGCGTTGATTGCCTCCGCCACCTTGGGACTGGGCGGATAAGGGCATTCGTTGGTGTTGAGTTTGATCCACTCCCCGTCCGTGGGCTGAAAACCCGGCGTATACGCGTGCAGCGCGGGCACGTGCGAGCGGGCAAGCTGGGAGGGAGACTTCATCATCTAAAGAAACGGCGCGGGGCAGGCTCGGGGCAAGGCCTTAGCCGGACGGGCACTAGGACTTGATCCGAATCGCCGCGGAACGCCCATGGGCATCGAGTTGCTCCATGCGAGCGAACGCCCGCACCACTTTTTCGCCAGCTTTGACCGACTGGGAGTCGTAGCGAATGATGCTGGTGCGGCGCATGAAATCAGCCACCCGCAGGCCACTGAAGAAACGTCCGGCCCGGCCGGTGGGGAGCACATGGCTCGGTCCGGCGGTGAAATCGCCCAAAGCAGTCGGCGTATCGTTGCCGATCATGATGGCACCCGCGGTCGTGATGGTGCGCTCCAGCTGCTGGGCCACAGACGGTTTAACGAGAAGTTCGAGATGCTCGGGCGCCACGTAGTTGGCGACCTCGGCGGCTTGCTCCGGGGATGCGACCTGAACCGCCAGGAATCCGTCGGCCAAGACCCGGTCGGCCTTTTCATTCCGGCCCAAGGTCGGCAGTTGTTGGGCGACCTCCACCTTGATGGCATCGATAACCGCCCGGGAGGTTCCGACGAGGTAGATTTTTTCGCGACCCGAACCGTGCTCGGCCTGGGCCAAAAGATCGGCGGCCGCAAAATCGGCTCGGGCGGTTTCGTCGGCGATGACCATCACCTCACTGGGACCGGGCAGGCTGTCGACGCCGACCGTGCCAAAAACCTGCCGCTTCGCTTCGCAGGTGTAGGCATTGCCGGGACCATAGACCTTGTCCACCGCCGGAATGCTCTTGGTGCCATAGGCCATGGCTCCCACGGCGTGCACCCCGCCGATGCGATAGACCTCCGTGATACCGATCAGGTGTAAGGCGGCCAGCAGTCCGTCGGCGATCTTGCCGTCGGCATCCGACGGAGTGAACACTGCGATCTCGGGGCAACCCGCGATCTTGGCCAGGGTGGCCGTCATCAATACCGTGGAAACCAAGGGAACCTCGCCGCCCGGCACGTAGAGGCCGACCCGGCGAATCGGATGATGGCGCTCGCCGACCTCACCGCCCTGCGGGTTCCGCCCGGTCCAGTTCTCGGGAAATCCCTGCTGATTGAAGGCCTTGATGTTTTTGAGCGCCGCTTTCATGGCGCGCATTTCAGAAACCGGCAGACGTTTGGCAGCGGCGGCGAGTGATGCTGGGCGCACGCGGAAATCCCGAGGCCGCAGCGTCGCTCCGTCAAATTTGCGGGCATACTTGATGACGGCATCGTCACCATGCTCCCGCACGTCCTGCAAGATCGCCGCGACGCTGGAAGTGATTTCAGCCGGCACGACGGAGCCGGCACAGAACTTGGCCAGGGCCGCCCGGGCCGAACGAGAGGTGTAATTGATCAGACGCACAGTTGCCTCACCGTGTTCCCATTGGGACCGGAAGCGCAAGTCCGGTGGGGAACTTGACGGCTATTTGCGGGTAATGGTCGGCACCCGGAATTCGCTCCGATTGACCGGCTGGTTGACCTTGATCTCCTCAAAGTCGACCTGCACCCGCTGCTCGGTGCCATCGGGGCGGGTTGAGACCGTGACCACCTGATCCGGGAAACGCACTCCATCGATGAAGTTCTCGCCGGATTCGATGATGACGGCACCCGTATCGGTTTCGCTTTGCACCAAGCGGCCGGTGGCCGGGTCGTAGAAACGGTAGAAGACGATGCCGTAACCGTGATCGAAGGCGATCTTGTGCAGTTGTTTGCCGTCCACCTCGACCATGCCGAGGTCCTCCGTTTCACCGCCGATGCGGTCGATACCTTTAAAGAACGAGAGGTTCTCCCAGGTATTGGCCCGGAGCCGGCGAATCTGGACGGTGTCCAATAGGGTCAGTCGCCACTGGGTCTCATCGGCGGGATTCGCAATGCGTTGCCAGGCCTCATAGTCGTCGAGCGCGGTGGTTTCCACACGCTCGGGAGAGGTGATGCGAATCCGTTGATAGAAAGGGGCCGCGAAAAGAATTTCGATCACCGCCGTGGTCGACTGCGCTTCACCATCGGCGTTGGTGGTGCTGGATACGAGAGTTCCCTTGTAACTCACCGATTTGACCGCATCCAAGGCAGTCTCTGATCCGAGAAATGACCGTGCCAAAGAGATAGTCCGATCAACATCCGCTTGGGCGGAGATCGAGAACACGAACAGGGGAAGAAGAATACGCAGCAGGGACTTCATGGGAAGAGATGACGGAAGGGTTTGACGTATAGCTGAAGGGATCTTGGCGCCGGTGGCAATGCCGTGGGCGATTTGCCTTATTCCCACTCGATGGTGGCCGGGGGCTTCGAACTGATGTCCAAAACAACCCGGGAAACATCGCGAACCTCATTGGTGATCCGGTTGGAAATCCGGCCGAGGAGGTCGTAGGGAAGCTTGGTCCAATCGGCGGTCATGGCATCAATGCTCTCCACTACCCGAATGGCGATCACCCAGGCGTAGTTTCGTTCGTCTCCAATGACTCCAACGGACTTCACGGGGAGAAAGACACAGAAAGACTGCCAAACGTTCCAATACCAGTCCGACTCTTTCATTTCTTCCATGAGGATGGCATCAGCTTCCTTCAAAACATCGAGTTTGGCCTTGGTGATGTCGCCCAGCACCCGCACGCCCAATCCCGGGCCGGGGAACGGCTGGCGCCAGACCACCTCGCGAGGCAGACCGAGGGCAGCACCGACGGCGCGGACCTCGTCCTTAAACAGTTCCCGCAGCGGCTCGAGGAGCTTGAGTTTCATGCGATCGGGAAGTCCGCCCACGTTGTGGTGACTCTTGATCAGGGCCGCGGGATTGTTGCCGATGGCCACCGACTCGATCACATCCGGGTAAAGGGTGCCCTGGGCCAGAAAGTCCGCGTGGCCGATCGTCTTGAGCGATTTCTCGAAGACGTTGATAAAGGTATTGCCGATGATCTTTCGCTTCTCCTCGGGCTCCTCGACTCCCTTCAATCGGCGGAGAAAGAGTTGCGAAGCGTCCACCACCCGCAGGTCGATTTTGAAATGTTTGCCGTATAGCGCCTCGACCGACTCCCGCTCTCCCTTGCGCAGTAGTCCGTTGTCGACGAACACACAGGTGAGTTGTTTGCCGATCGCCTTGTGAATCAGCGCCGCAGCGACCGAAGAGTCGACTCCCCCGGAAAGGCCCAGGATGACTCGCGGTTTACCAACCCTCTTTCGGATCCCCTTTACCGAGGGCTTGATGTAGGCAGCCGTCGTCCAATCGGGCGTGACTTTGCAGACGCGCAGGAGGAAATTGCGGATAACATCCACGCCCCGCTCGGTGTGGAACACCTCGGGATGGAACTGAATGCCGTAGAAGTCGCGTTTCCGGTCCTCGATGACAGCAAACGGGGAATTGTCGGTGGTGCCAATGGCATCAAACCCCGGAGGCAACGCGGTGACCTTGTCGCCGTGTGAGTTCCACACCTTGAGCTTGCGCGGCAAGCGATAGAAGAGCCGCCCCGGTTTAACGATGCCGAGCGTACCCAGGCCAAATTCCCGTTCCTTCGAGCGGGCGACCTTGCCCTTGAGCATCTTGCCCATGAGCTGCAGGCCGTAGCAGATACCGAGGACCGGAACCCCCATATCGAAGATCGCCTTGTCGGGTGTGGGCGCATCCTTGGCGAAGACACTGCTGGGGCCACCCGAAAGGATGATGCCCACCACGCCGTCGGCCTTGAGCTCCTCCGCCGTCGTGGCGAAGTGATAGATCTTGGAGTAGACCTCACACTCGCGAATGCGTCGCGCAATGACCTGCGTGTATTGGGAGCCGAAATCTAGGACAGCAATAGTCTGAGCCATCCGTCAGCAAAAGCAGGAGCCTTGCCGGAATCAAGTGACGATGCGGTCCGGATCGATATTCGTGGATTAAAATCTCAATCGGCCGTTGGTGTGGCCACAATGCGGGCACGCGCCCTCCCCTAATTCACCTCGCTTGGCGTAGACGGAATCGCACCGCACACAATGGAAGATGGTGCGCCGGCGCTCGGCCTCAAACTGGGCATGATCCCGCCGATCGTAGTAGATCCACAAACTGAGGAAAAACACCGCCAACAACAGGCTGTACAGGACGGTGGCGGTGGTGAGATCGAACATAGGGCGATCATCAGAGGAATCCCCCCGCCGCCTCCGCGCAACAAAAACGCCGCTCCAAAATCGGAGCGGCGTGAAACTTAACGAAGGTAGATCGAAAGAGTTAGGACTTCTTCTCTTCTTCCTTGGTGTCCTCAGCGGCAGGCTCTTCAGCGGCAGCGGGAACTTCCTCGACGGGAGCTTCCGCTTCGGCGGCAACCTCGGGCTGCTTGGCTTCTTCGGCCTCAGGAGCGGCCTCGACTTCTTCAGCCGGCGCTTCTTCAGCGGCAGCTTCCACCGGAGCGGCGGCCTTCTTGGCTTTGGCGGCGCCCTTCTTCTTCGGCTTCTTATAGCCAGGATCGTCCGCTTTAACGAACTCGATCAGCGCCATCTCAGCCGCGTCACCCGTGCGGGGGCCGAGCTTGTAGATGCGGGTATATCCACCCGGGCGATTTTCGAATTCGGAAACCTTGTCGTCGAACAACATGGAGATCGCGGCTTCGTCGCGGACGTCGCGCAGGGCGAGGCGGCGAAGATGCAACTTGTCCTTCTTCTCGGTCTTGGCCGCCGCGCGCTTGGCTTTGGTTACGATCTTCTCCACGAAGGGACGCAGGGCCTTGGCCTTGGCGAGGGTCGTCTTGATCCGCCCGTGGGTGATCAAGGAAACCGACATGTTGGAAAGCATGGCCGCGCGATGCTCGCGGGTCACACCCATGGAATGGCGATGAACTTTATGACGCATTGTAGTGTATTTTTGGTGGTGGTCGCCTCCGATCGGCTACCCGGTTGCAGCGTTGAGCAACAGAGCGGCGCGAAGGCGGATTTGATCTAGAAGCAAACGGTCGCCGCGAAGCGGCCGGTGCCTCTTGATACTTGGAAGTTGATACTTGTTACTTTTCGGCGGGAGCCGAATTACAGTTCCTTCTTGGTGTCGAGAAGACGCTCATCGAACTTCATGCCCAAGGAAAGACCGAGGTCTTCCAGCTTGTCCTTGATTTCGTTGAGGGACTTTTTACCGAAGTTGCGATACTTGAGCATCTCCTGCTCGGTCTTCATGGCGAGTTCGCCGACCGTGGTGATATTCGCGTTGTTCAAGCAGTTGGCGGCACGCACCGAGAGTTCGATTTCGTTGACCGACATGTTGAGGAGCTTGCGGAGCTTGTTCTGCTCTTCGCTGACCTCGGACTGCTGGTTGTCGAACTCGTAGTTCTCGTCGGAGACGTTGTCGAAGACATCGAGGTGATGCTTCAGGATCGAACCGGCTTGCTTGAGCGCATCATCAGGCGAGATGCGACCGTCGGTCCAGACTTCGAGGACGAGCTTGTCGTAGTCGGTGATCTGGCCCACGCGGGTCGCCTCGACCGAATACTTCACGAGCTTCACCGGGGAGAACAGGGAATCGATCGGAATGACGCCGATAGCTTGCTCTTCCTTTTTGTTGAGCTCACCGGGGCAATAACCGCGACCGGTCTTCACCGTGATCTCGGCGTCGAAGGAGCGCTCCGAGTCGAGGGTGCAGATGACTTGCTCAGGGTTGACGATGGTGATGTTGGCATCGGCCTGGATGTCCGCAGCGGTAACCGCACCTTGGCGATTCACGCGGAGAAGCAAGAGCGTCTCGTCTTGTTCGCTGGCGGAGATGATGAGGACCTTTTTGAGGTTGAGCACGATGTCGGTGACATCTTCGACGACACCTTCAATGCTCTGAAACTCGTGGTTCACTCCGTCGATCTTGATCGAGGAGATGGCAGCACCTTCGATGGAGCTGAGGAGCACGCGGCGAAGGGAGTTGCCGATGGTGTGGCCGTATCCGGCCTCAAAGGGCTCAGCGAGAAACTTACCGTAGGTGGCGGTGGATCCCTCCTCCACTTTGGTGAGTTTGTTGGGTAGTTCGAACTTACCGAGACGTTTTGGCATGGCTTTAAGCGATTTGGATTCTGTGAAAGGAGCGGGCCGGAATTAGAAGCGGGAGTAGAACTCAACGATCAGCTGTTCGTTGATGTCCTGAGTCATCTCCTCGCGGGTGGGCAGGCGGTTGACCGTGCCGGTGTAGGTTTCGGCATTGAGGGACATCCAACCGGGGACGTTGCGGGCTCGGGTCTCTTCGAGATTGCGGGTGGCAATCTGACGGGAAGTCGGGGTGTCCTTGATCATGATCTCGTCGCCTTCCTTCACGGTGAAGCTGGCGATGTCGACCTTGCCCCCGTTCACGCGGACGTGACCGTGGTTGACGAGCTGACGCGCAGCCGCCCGGGTCTTGGCGAAACCGAGGGAGTAGACCGCGCTGTCGAGACGGGTCTCGAGGAGCTGGAGGAAACGCTCACCGGTAACACCCTTTTCGCGCTTGGCCTTTTCAAAGGTGCGGCGGAACTGGCGTTCGAGCAGGCCGTAAACGTAGCGAAGCTTCTGCTTCTCGTTGAGGCCAATGGCGTATTCCGACATCTTGCGGCGGAGACGCGGGCCGTGCTGCCCGGGCGGATACGAACGACGTTCGTAAGCTTTGGTGGCGCCAAACAGCGGCTGACCGAAGCGGCGGCTGAGGCGGGTGGTGGGTCCAATGTAACGAGCCATGGAGTGTAATTCTTAAATGGTTAAAATCTGTGGTGATGCGACGAACCGATCAGACGCGACGGCGCTTGGGCGGACGGCAGCCATTGTGCGGCACCGGGGTGACATCGATGATGGAAGTGACTTCCAAGCCGATGGCCTGGATGGCGCGGACGGCGCTGTCGCGACCGAGGCCGGGACCGTTCACCTTGATGACCACGTCCTTCAGGCCGTGGGCCATGGCGGCGCGGGCCGCATTCTGCGAAACGACCTGGGCGGCGTAAGCCGTGGACTTGCGGGAACCGCGGAAGTTGCACTTACCGGCGCTGGACCAGGAGATAACGTTCCCCTTCTGGTCGGTGATGGAAACGATGGTGTTGTTGAACGAGGCGAGTACGTTGACCACGCCACTCGTGACGTTCTTCGAGCCCTTGGCCTTGCGGATCTTGACGGCACCCAGCTCTTCCTTGAGCAGGTCCTCAGCCGTGGGTTGCTTGGGCACACCACCCACCAACTCCGGGGCCTTCTCGGCGGCGGGAGCCTCGGCGCCTTCGGCACCTTCGGTGGTAGCAGCGGCGACCTCTTCAGGAGCGGCGGCCGGCTTGGTCTCTTCGTTTTCGGGTTTGGAATTTTCTTCAGCCATGACGGTTTAGAATTATTTCTTGGTTACGCCAACGGTGCGACGCGGGCCCTTGCGGGTTCGGCTGTTGGTCTTGGTGCGTTGACCGCGAACCGGAAGGCTACGGCGATGACGGAGGCCGCGGTAGCAGCCGATCGCCTGGAGGCGCTTGAGATTGCCGGTGACTTCACGACGGAGGTCACCTTCGACCACCCACTTGTGCTCGGTGATGCAGTTGAGGACCTGATTGAGTTGTTCCTCATTCAGATCGTGAGCCCGCATATCGGGATCGAGGCCGGTTTCGGCGACGATTTGATCGGCCCGCTGGGGACCAATGCCGTAAATGTAACGAAGAGCGTAGGAGAGCTTCTTCTTCGGAGGAATATCAACACCAAGTAGACGTGGCATAATGGAAGTTTGGTTTAGGGAAGTTTAGGAGAGTGAAATTTGAAAAGGGAGAGCGTTCAGCCAGTGGCGTGAACGGTAACGGGGGAATCGAATCGGGGGATCGTGAGGATCTCCGGACCTTCTTCGGTGGTGAGCACGGTGTGTTCAAAGTGAGCGGAATCAGCGCCGTCGGCCGTCGTGATGGTCCAGCCGTCGCGCAAAGTGCGGGTGCGCCAGGAGCCGACATTGACCATCGGTTCGATGGCCAGGGTCATGCCCGGGCGAATGACGTCTCCGGATTTACGGCGGCCGAAGTTCGGTATCTGCGGCTCCTCATGCATGTGGGCGCCGACACCGTGGCCGACCATGTCGCGAACGACGCCAAATCCATGTTTTTCCACATGGGTTTGGACCGCGTGGGAGATGTCGCCGATACGATTGCCGACTTTGGCTTGGGCTATCCCAAGGCGAAGGGACTCTTCCGTTACGCGCAGAAGTTTCTGGCGGGCGCTGGAGGTTTCCCCGACGGGAACGGTCATCGCGTTGTCGCCGATGTAGCCGTTGTATTCAACGACGACGTCGAGGGCGATGATGTCACCGTCATACAGAATGCGTTTCAGCGATCCGATGCCGTGGACCACCTCTTCGTTAACCGAGAGGCAGGTATGGGCCGGAAACCGGCGTGAGCCGACTTGGTAACCGTAACACGCGCTGCGGGCGCCGAGGTCAGCGATCAGGTCGCGGCCAATTTGGTCCAAGTCGTAGGTGGTGATCCCGGGCTTCACACTGTCCTTCAATTTGTAGAGGACAGTGGAGGCTACCGCACATGCTTCGCGCATTCGCGCGATGGCTGCATCGTTTTTAATCGGGATCGCCATCAGGCAGCCATGAGTAGATCGGTCGGGATGATGTCCAGACCGAGTGTGCGGTAATGGTTGATGATGGCGGGAGAGACCGAAGTCTCATCGGAGACCGCAACGCCGGTAAGACCGGTGCCGCGAGCGTCGAGCCATTCATCAAACACTTGAGCTTGGAGCAACGTAGCCGGGAAGTCGCTAAGAACGAATCCCGCATCGGGTTTGCGCATCCAAAACCAGCGTCGGAGGACGCTCAACAGGGTTTGGTCAGGGACGGGAAGTCCCTGTTCCTGGGCCCGCTTGGCTTGTGCCCCAGCGGGGGTTTGACGCGAAATCTCCTGCCCTATCAGTTGGGCAGCAGAGACGTGCTCGAAATTCAAAGAACGGGTGCCAGCAGTGAGTGCTGACGGGGCTGATCCGAGGACCAGCAGCTTGGCCTTGGCGGGGCTTGCGCCCAGCGAAAGGGGCCAGAACGTGGATTCCGCCTCAGCCAAAGTAAAGGGTTATTTTTATTGGCCCGAATACTGACGCCAAAGCCAGATCGCGATGCCGAAGAAGAAGATACTGCCCACCACCGTCAGCAGCTTGGTCACCGCCTCCTGGCTGGCGGCGTCACCGATGGCTCCTTGCCGGGCGCCACCGGCCCGAGCGCGCACCCGGCCCTTTTTGAGGAAGCCGTCATAGTGACGCTGGAGGAGGAAGGTTTCGATTTGGCGCATGGTATCGAGCACCACGCCCACGGTAATCAACATGCCCGTGCCACCAAAGAAGATGGCAATGCGTTGCGGCACATTAAGTTCGAAGAGCAACACATCCGGGAACACCGCGATGAAAGTCAGGAAGATCGCGCCCGCCAGCGTGAGGCGAGTCATGATGAAGTCGAGGAACTTGGCGGTCGGTTCACCCGGACGCACGCCCGGGATGTAGCCGCCATACTTCTTCAAGTCATCGGCAATCTGGATCGGCTTGAACATGACCGAGACCCAGAAGTAGCTGAAGAACAGGATCAACAGGCCGAAGCTGACGTAGTAGAACCAGTCGCCACGGAGCAGGTTGTTCGCGAAATCCACGAGGAAGTCCAACTCCAGCGCCGCACCCAATTGGGACAGAATCTGCTGGGGGAACATCAGGATGGCGCTGGCGAAGATGACCGGCATGACGCCCGAGTAGTTCACCTTGAGCGGCATGAACGAGCTCTGACCGCCCATGACCTTGTTACCGACGACCCGCTTGGCGTATTGCACCGGGATCTTCCGCTGCCCCTGCACCACCATGACGATACCCATCGTCACGAGGATAAAGAGCGCGAACATGATGAAGCCCTGAGGGAGACCCAGCGTCTGCACGCCGACCGGCGCGAAGAAGAGCTGGTAGGTGGCCTGCACCGCACCGGGGACGTCCGCGAGAATGCCCACCGTGATCAACAACGAGACCCCGTTACCGATCCCACGCTGGGTGATCTGCTCACCAAGCCACATCAGCAGCATGGTGCCGGCGGTCATGATGATGACCGACGTGATCAGGAACCACATTTTGCTCACGATCACGATCTCACCGTAGGTGTTGATATCGAAACCGGAGAAAAGACGGGCCGGATTCTCGAGGGCGAGAATCAGCAGCGTGCCCTGCACCAAACAGATGAGAACCGTCGCGTAGCGGGTGTACTGGGTGAGCTTCTGGCGACCCACATCACCCTCTTGCTGCAAACGCGAAAGCGCCGGCACGACGGCCGTCATGAGCTGGAAGATAATGGATGCGCTGATGTAGGGCATGATGCCCAGCGCACCGATCGCCCCCTGAATGAGAGCACCACCCGTGAACATGTTCATCATGCCAACGAGCGCCCCATCACCTGCCGCCGTTTGATCGGCAAAGAATTGCTTGAGAGGGGTCGGATCCAGACCCGGCAACGGCACCACGGCCGCCACCCGGGCGATGAACAACAACGACAACGTGTAGAAAATACGTTGCCGAAGTTCAGGGATCTTCAGCGAGTTCGTGAATGCGGAGAACACGGGGCTTTTTAAAATTTCAGAATTCAGATTGCAGAATTCGGAGCGCGGCAGAGTCGACGACCGCGATCCTCAATCAACCAAGGCCTCAGGCGACGATGGCTTCGCCACCGGCAGCTTCGATTTTGGACTTGGCCGATGCCGAGAACTTGCTGGCCGTGACCTTGATGGCGCGGGTGATTTCACCGTCGCCGAGAACCTTCACATACTTCTCGTCCTTGCGGATGATACCGGCGGCGGCGAGGCCTTCGGAGTTCACCTCGGTGACGCTGTCATCGAGACGAGCGAGATCGCCGACATTGAGCACGGCGGGCTCGGTGCGGAAACGGGCTTGGTTGAAGCCGCGGATCGGGAGACGACGGTAGATGGGCATCTGACCACCTTCGAAGCCGATACGGATACCACCGCCGGAGCGGGCGGTCTGGCCCTTGCCACCGCGACCGGAAGTCTTGCCGTGGCCATTACCTTCACCGGTGCCGACCCGCTTCTTACGGTGGGTGGCGCCTTTAACGTTTTTGAGTTCGTGGAGTTTCATTTGGATTCCTCAGGAGGGTCGCCCCGGAACCATCGTTGGCCCGGGACTCGGATTAAGATTGGATCGGATTAGGCAGCGTCGCCGGTGGCCTTGCGCAGCTCTTTGATCGTGGCGAGCACGCGGAGTTGCTTGAGGGCATCGACGGTTGCATTGACCACCGCGAGGTGGTTGCTGGAGCCGAGAGACTTGGTGAGAACGTTATGGACACCGGCCGCCTCGAGGACGGCGCGCACCCCGCCACCGGCGATGAGGCCCGTTCCGGGCGTGGCCGGACGGAGGAGCACCTTGCCGCCATCGGAGTTACCGCGGGCTTCGTGCGGGATGGTGTCGGCCTTGCTCTCGACCTTGGACCTGTGCTTGCGGGCGCCTTCGGTGCCCTTGCGGATCGCGGCGGGAACTTCGTTGGCCTTGCCGAGATTGACCCCCACCTGACCTTTGCCGTCACCCAC
>CAKZMS010000516.1 GCA_937128785.1 uncultured Opitutaceae bacterium
CTTTATCCCTAGTAAATGCTTGGTTGACAATTGATCCATTAAGCTTTATTCCATTTTAAGATTACTTCATTCTTCCCTTCTGTTTCTTCCCATTTTGCTTCTACTCTTTCGCTATCTAAAGAGTCTACTTGAATTCCAATATAATTAGCTTTTATTGGCAAATGTCTGCTAAACCTTCTATCTACCAAAACCAATAGTTCTACTAAATCAGGTCTGCCATAAGCCAACATAGCATCCAAGCCCGAACGGATTGTTCTGCCTGTATACAATACATCATCAATTAACAAAACCTTTTTGCCTTCTATGATAAAATCTATTTGCGTTTTGTTAGGAATAATTGGATTATCCCTCCTTCTAAAATCATCTCTAAAAAAAGTAACATCCAACCGCCCAAGTAAAATGGTTTTTCCTAAAATTTTTTCTAACTCTTTATGAATTCGCTCGGCCACGACCTTGTAGTCCTCGTGTTCCAGGAACTGCGCGACCATGGCGAAATCCTTCTCCACGCGCCAGCCGTCCACGATCTGTTGCAGCGCGATGAAGGTATCCCGCAGGGCGATGCCCTTCCGATGCTGCTGCAGGAAAAACTGGAAGCGCCCCATCCCCGGTTTCTTCGCCTCGTCCAAGCGCTCACGCGCCGCGGTCAGGCCGGGCCCCATCATACCGTAAGCCACCTTTCGGTTGATCGGTGTCTCAATCTCTCCCTCCACGATCACATACCGGAGCTTAAATCCGGCCCCGGCGTGAACGATCGACTCTTCGATCTGAAACACCGCTTACAGCGCCGACGTCAAATCGCGTGGGACGGATTGAAATTCATCCCCCAAGGTAATGGGCGGGGGCGAATGAAACTGCCGTTGAGCGGTTTCCCGCAGGTCGCCGATAATCTGTTCGAAGTCAGCCATCAACGCAGCCTGAGGATGCTTCGAACTTTCGATGATATCGGCCATTAAAATGATATTGGTCTTGGGCATGGTGTTGCGGGAAGAGGGCATTTTAGTGACACAGTTACCTGCGTGTCATGAAAAGTGACACACGTTCGCGGAGCTGCTCGAAATGAGGATTCCACCGAGCATGTTTTGATTATGTCATAATAAATGACATGAAATAATTTATGTCAAATTAAATGACATAATGGGAATTGGTGGCTTTATGGTGTCCCGCCGGTCCACGATTCAACGTATCCGGTCAATCCGATTGAGGGCGGTGCGAATTTAGCTCAATGGATGGATGAACTTATTCGCCCATGAAAAACACCCCGATTTCATCCCTCTCGCGTCGCCAGTTTTTGGGCGGTTCATTGGCCGCTGCCACGGCGGCTTCGCTGCCAGTCAAAGCATCCGCCGAAGCGACGAAGCCGAAACCGTCTTATGACCATAAAATCAAGCTGGGGGTGGTGGGAAATGGCGGGCGAGGTGGGTGGATTGCGAATCTGTTCAAAGAGCACGGCGGATACGAAATGTGGGGAGTGGCCGATTACTTTCAGGAAGTGGCTGACACGTGCGGTGATGCGGTGGGCGTGGATGCCTCGCGTCGATTCTCCACGCTGTCCGGCTACCAACGGCTTTTAGAATCCGGCATCGAGGCACTGGCGATTGAAACACCCCCGTATTTCATGCCCGAAATCGTGCGGGCGGCGGTTGAGCAAGGGATCCATGTGTATCTGGCGAAGCCGGTGGCGGTGGATGTGCCCGGAGCGATGAGCGTGTTGGAGAGCGGACAAATGGCGACGCAGCGCCGCCAGTGTTTATTGGTCGATTATCAGATGCCCACCGACCCCGTGCTTCAGAAAATCGTGCAGCGCATTCATGCCGGTGCACTGGGCGAGATCGCCCAAGTCTCCACCGTCGGGATCACGCATGCTTTCCCCGAGCGGCCACCCGACGCACCGTTGGAGCAGCGCCTCCGGGATTTGATCTGGGTCAATGATGTGGCGTTCGGTTGCGACTACATCGGCAATTTCGATATTCATGCGATCGATGCGGCCCTATGGGCGATCAATGAAGTTCCGACCGCGGCGATGGGCCAATCCGCCATTCGTCGACCGGCGCCGCACCGTGACTCCCGTGATGTCTGTTCGTTGATTTACGAGTATGAGAGTGGGATCGTGCACAACCACTTCGGTCAGGCGCTGGCGAACAACAGTCATGTTACTTTGGATACGACCATTTACGGCACGGAGGCGATGGCGCTGATGCACTATTGGGGTGACAAAGCCTACGTGCGGGGTGGCCCTCAACAGTTCGGGGGCAAGGTCGACAATCTCTATGAGGCCGGAGCCGTTCGGAACATTGCCCGGTTCTATGAAGACGTGACCGAGGAACGGTTTGAAAATGATACGGTGCAGCGATCTGTCGACGGGGTGCTCACCTGTGTGCTCGGTTACGAGGCCGCCGCTCGCGGAGAGCGACTCACCATGGAGGAAGTGGTTCGTGCCAACCGGCGACTGGAAATCGATGTGTCTACGTTGAAGAGCTGAGGTAGGGCGTGACCATCGGATCGGCAAAAACGGCGCTACGTTCGGGACGGTGAAAGGGTCAGGTCGAAAAATATTAACTACGCTCTT
>CAKZMS010000517.1 GCA_937128785.1 uncultured Opitutaceae bacterium
CTATTACCCGCTTTGTTTCGTGCTTGGTCGTTCAGTATGCTTTGTTTTAGATTTTGGTATGCAGTGTGTTTTACGTGCCGCCGCAGGGAGGGCGCAAGCACCCCAATCAGGAATACATCCAGATCAACACGGCCAATATCCTGTTTATCTGCGGCGGGGCCTTTGTGGGCATGGATGAAATCATCAAGAAACGGATGGGCACGAGCTCGCTCGGTTTCCACCGCGACGAAGACGTCCAGATGACCCCGGAGGAGATGATGCACAAAATCGCGCCGGAGGATCTGGTGCGCTTCGGCATGATCCCGGAGTTCATTGGCCGCCTGCCGGTAATCTCGCTGTTGGACCAACTTCAGATCGCCGATCTCCAGAAAATTTTGCTTCAGACCAAAAATGCCATGGTGAAGCAGTATTCCAAGCTCTTCGCCATGGATGGCGTGCGTCTTCGGTTTACCGACGATGCCATCAAAGCCGTCGCGCGAAAAGCCATCGAACTCAAAACCGGCGCGCGCGCTCTGCGTTCGATCATGGAAAAGCTCATGCTGGAGGTCATGTATGAACTGCCCCAACGCACAGATATCGAAGAGGTTGTCGTTGATGCCGGGGTAGTGGCGGGGCGGAAGCGTCCGTCTTTGCGCCGCCGCTCCAAGCGGGTCTCGAAAAACGCGGCTTAGGCCGGCTGAATATTCAGATCCCGTCGATAGGCGAAAACCGTGTCGCTCAATTAGCGAGGCCGCCCCAGACCCTTGGACCTGCTAATAGTTCCGTGGCTGCAAGCTAAGGGGTAGATTTTGTTTTACTTTGGAATTTCCGAACGGTTCTTTCGGCAGCGTTCGTGACCAAAAACCAATTGTGAGCCAGCCACATACTCGTAAGTCCTTCTTCAGCCGAATCGGAGCCGTTTTCACTGCCTCCCTGTTCGCGCCGAAGACTTTTGCAAAGTCCGCCTCTGAGGCGGTTCAACATCCTCAGCAGGGGGCCCGCTTCCAGCTCAAGCCGGATGCCCGGGCGATCGCGCGGGATGGGGACTCGTTGTGAGCGAATTCAGAACTGAAGAATTTCGGTAAATGTCGCACATCTTCCCTAAATCAGCCAACCGGCTGCCGCTCCAAATCATCATCTTTCTTGTCGTTCTCGGCGGGATTGTGACGGCAGCCACCACCTATTACGCCACACCCAAGTATACCCGGGTAGGCTACGCGCCGATCCAGCCGGTCCCCTTCAGCCACGCCCTGCACAACGGCGAGCTGGGCATCGACTGCCGTTTCTGCCACTCGACCGTCGAGAAGGCCGGCCATGCCATGGTGCCGACTGCCCAGACGTGCATGAACTGCCACAGTCAGGTCAAACAGGACAGCGCGCGGCTCGCGCCGGTGCGGGCCAGCTATGAGTCCGGCGAGTCCGTGGAGTGGGTGCGGGTGCACGAAACTCCGGACTACGTTTATTTTAACCACGCCGTCCACGTGAACCGGGGTGTCTCCTGCGTGGAGTGCCACGGACGCATCGACCAAATGGAAGTCGTGACCCACAGCGAATCTCTCTCGATGGGCTTCTGCTTGGATTGTCACCGCGATCCTGCCCCCAACCTGCGTGACCCGAAACTCGTCACCCAACTCGGGTGGGAACACCCGGAGGGCGAAGCCGCCCAGCGGGAAGCGGGTGAAGCGTTTATTCACGACTGGAACATCAATCCTCCCCAGAGCTGCTCTGGCTGCCACCGATGAAACGCAAAGTTGAACATCCTGAACCCTCCGCCCGTGAGCTGAGCGGTCCGCGCTACTGGCGCAGCTTGGATGAGTTGGTGGAGACGCCGGCTTTCCAAGAACAGGTCGCCCGGGAGTTTCCCGCTGGCGCCGATAATCTGTCCGGAGTCGATCGCCGCCATTTCTTCAAGTTGATGGCCGCTTCCTTCGCCCTCGGCGGAGTAGGGCTCGCCACCGGTTGCCGTCGACCGGAATCGAATATTCTCCCTTACGGCAAGTCGGTCGAAGGCATCATCCCGGGCATGCCCCAGTATTTTGCCACGTCGTTCCCCCTGCGTAACGCCGCGGTTCCGCTGCTGGCCGAGACTCACCAAGGACGCCCCACCAAGCTCGAGGGTAACCCGAGCTACCAGCCCTACGGCGGTAGCACCTCGCTGGTTGCCCAGGCCACGGTGTTGGACCTCTACGACCCTGACCGGGCGACGACGCACACGCAAAACGGCTCGGCCATCACCTCCGCCGAGGTGCGCGATAATCTCGCTGCGGTTCACCGTGCCGCCAAGGCCAACGGCGGAGCCGGATTGGCAATTTTAGCGGAGTCTTCCTCCTCCCCGAGCCGCGCTCGCTTGGTCAAGGCCCTCAAGGACCAGCTGCCAAAGGCAATCTGGGCCGAATACGACGCCATCAACGACGAACCTCCGGCCGCGGCCGCCGAGGCTGTTTTCGGCAAGAGCGTGAAGCCGGTTTACCATCTGGAGAAAGCCAAGCGCATCGTTTCGATCGACGCCGATTTCTTCCACTCCGCGTCCGGTTCACTGGGCTACACCCGCGATTTCGCCAAAGGCCG
>CAKZMS010000518.1 GCA_937128785.1 uncultured Opitutaceae bacterium
CCCAGCACGATCCAGTTCGCGAGCATCGAGGAGCCGCCGTAGGCGAGAAACGGGGTGGTGAGGCCGGTGAGCGGGATCACGCGCGTGACGCCGCCGACGACGATGAAGACCTGGAGCGCGATCGCGAAGCCCAGGCCGGAGGCGAGGAGCTTGCCGAAGCCGTCGCGCACGCCGATGGACGTGCGCAGGGCGCGGTGCACCAGGATCACATAGAGCATGAGGATCGCGAGCAGGCCGGTGAGGCCCAGCTCCTCGCCGATCGCCGCGATGATGAAGTCGGCCTCGGCGAAGGGCACGGGGTCGGGGCGGCCCTCGCCCAGGCCCGTGCCGAACAGGCCCCCGGACGCCATGCCGAACAGGCCGCGCACCAGCTGCTCGGACACTCCGGCGGAGTACAGCTCGGGGTCGAGCGCGTTCAGCCACGCGTCGTAGCGGCGCGCGACGTGCGGGAAGATCGCCCCCGCCGCGCCGGTTACGCCCTCCCCGTCTGACCCGACCCAGCCCCTTTTTTTCGCCATGATCCGGAAAACCCTTCTTTTCACCGCGTCCTGTTGGATCGCAACATCCCTGGCGGCGAGCGACATCACTTCGCACATCGCCAACCTGAACTCCGCCGACTACGAAGTGCGCCAAGCCGCTCGGCTCGATCTGCGTCAAACGCTCGTCAGCGCATCGTCCCGCGAACTGAAATCACTGGAGGCTGAACTGCTGCAGGCCATCGGCCCCGACCGTGATTTCGCCACCCGCGACTGGTCGATCCGCATGCTCGAATTGGTCGGCACCTCCGCGGCCGTCTCACCACTGGCGGCTCTCCTCAATGACCCTGATCCTCGCATCGTGGACTTGGCCCGACGAGCCCTGTCCGCCCTGCCATCAGGTCGGGCTGATTCGGCTCTGGAAAAAGCGGCGCTGGCCGCCGGGGCCAGCGAATCCGCCGGCTACGCTGATGCGCTGGCCTACCGCGGAAAGCCCCGGGCCCGCAACGAGGTCGCCACGTTGTTGGAGGCAGGCTCAGCCGATGCCGCCCTCGCCCTCGGCAAGATCGGCTCGCGGTCCTCCCGCGCCGCCTTGGTCAAAGCCCACGCCACGGCCACAGGTTCGCTCAAAACCGAAATCGAACTCGCGTTGTTGGAAGCCGGCCTCACCGACAAAAAACTCGCCCGAACTTTGGCCGAATCCGGCCAGAACCTCGCCATCGAGGCCGGCGCATTTGAGCAGCTGATTGCCCTCGATTCTGCCGCCGCCGCTGACGTGCTCGCGACCGAACTGGCCTCCGCCGACAACCTGAATCGTCGGGTGCTGCTCCGCAAAGCCATGGGATCCCGCCTCCGCACGCAGGTGCTGGACGGCTTGGCCGACTTACCTGAAGCCGACCAACTGGTGGTGCTGGGCGCCATCGCTGACTACGGACAGGCCCGATTCGAATCCGCGGTGATCGCGATGCTGGGCGGCGACTCCGCCGAACTCCAAACGGCGGTGGTGCGCACGCTCGGTCACATTGGTTCCGACGCGAGCTACCAACCGTTACTGGATCTTTATTTGGCCGACAGTCGGGATCGCGCTGTTGCCGCCGCACTCGCCCGGCTCCAAGCGCCTTCAGCGGATGCCCAGCTTATGGCGACCGCCCGTGGCGACGGCCCGGTCAAGGACCGCAGTGCCGCCATCAACTTACTGGTGTTGCGCAACACCGATGGCACCACGGATCTGCTCAACGATATGGGAGCTTTGGGCCACGACGACGCCATCCGCGAGGCCGCCTTCAAAGGCATGGAAATCGTCGGCGACACTGAGAGCGTGCAACTCCTGCTCGAGACCATTCTGGCGAACGACGGCGTAAAACGGCAGGCCCAAAGCAGTCTCAAGAAACTGTCGGCCAATCTGGCCATCGCCGATTACTTATGGAACGGGTTCTACGCCCCTGCCATGGCCGCGGCCGCTAACGACGAACGCCGACTGGATATATTGGTGATTCTTGATGGAAACTCCGGGCCAGCAGCCACGGCTTATCTCAAGGAACTCATCCTCGGAAACCATCCCCTCCGCGACGACGCCCTCCGCACGCTGCAACGCTGGAACGACATTTCCGGCGGTGAAATTTGGTTGGAACTCGTATCCGATCCAAACTCTTCCGCCTCCCTCAATCGCACGGCCCAGCAAGGCATCATGCGCTTGCTCACTTCTCCCCGCGTGGCCCGCGTTGACGCCTCCCAAGTCAGATTGGCGGCAAATGCCCTCAAGAGCGTTTCCGATGCGGGTTATCAAGCCGAGATCCTCGCCATATTCGAAGATCGGATCCAGTGGGGAGTCGCCAACGCTATCCGCAATTACTTCCCCCCCTTGATGGATGACCCCAACGTGAAGGTCGACGTGAAGGGTGTCCTTGTTGAGGCAGGCTACGAGCCGTTGATGAACTGAGCATCATCTTGGTTGGGTAATCCCCAGCTAAACCTCATTTCCTGAGTTCTTACGGTTTGGTGCGCCCCAATGCGCCTCCCGAATCAATCGATTCTGGTCGAAGCCCGTATCCATTGATGAACCGTCCCGTAAACCGAAAGGGTTTTTAGTTCGACTATATTGTATGCAACATACTTTTCTAGGGATTCCCGCCTTTGGTTTAAGACCGCACCCCATGAATACCCTCTCAAAAACCACCCTCTGTTTTTCATTTCTCACGTTCATCACCGTGGGCGCCGTCCACGCCGGAGTAGTGAAAGAATTCCCCTACGGAACTCTGCCGGACCAGAAACCGGACATTGAACTGAGTGCCGCCATGGAGCGGGTTTACGATAATTATCCCGCCAATCACCCCGAACTCAACGAGCTGTATTCCAATTTTAAATACACGCCCATGCAGGGCCTCGACTACAACGATTACGATGGCACCATTTCCCGGCGCGATTCGTCCAAGATCATCCGCGTCGACGGCAAATACTACGTTTATTACACGAGACGACACACGGACACCCCACCCGCCGCAGCGCACGGTCCGGGACGAGGAGTCGAGGGCGGCTCAGATACGGTTCCTTCGCGCGATTGGGACCTTGCGGAAATCTGGTATGCCACCAGCGAAGACGGTTTCGTATGGGAGGAACAAGGCGTAGCGGTCTCCCGTCCCGATAAACCCATCCCCGGATGGCGTTCGATCTCCACGCCGGACATTCTCATTTGGGAGGGAAAATACTACATCTACTATCAGGCCTATACCGACATGCCGGGGGCCCGAGGGGGCGACTATTGCCCGGTGTCCACCGCCGTGGCGGACTCTCCGGATGGGCCCTTCATTCCTTCTGAT
>CAKZMS010000519.1 GCA_937128785.1 uncultured Opitutaceae bacterium
CCGCGCCGGATCAGGTAACCCGTAAGCCACCAACAGGTCGTCCATGCGATCCGTGTGGGTCTGCTCGGATCGGGCGATGTTGGTGAAAACGGGCAGACCCCAGAATTCGCCCAAGGTCGTATAGACGTCCCGGGCGAGCTTTTCCTCCTCCTTCATGAAGCTCAGTTGATCGACCTCGTAGGCGCTCAGGGCCCAGACGGAGGAGGAAGCCGCGACGACTCCGGCGAGAACCATCAACTTGAACCAAGCCGCCAACCGGATCGGAGCGGCTGAGAGATGACCTGTGCGATAATATACGTTTGTGCTCATACAGGCATATGACGTCGTGAAGTTCTCTCCGGTAACAATAAATTGAGAATTATTGCTGGCGGGAGGGGCTCGCCCGGCCGTTTTGCCTGACGCAAGGCGCAGGCGGAGCTCCGCCCCTCAGAACGGGAAACCGCCGTCCGGAAAAAATCCGTCACCACCCATGGGGGGACGGGGGAAGCGAGACGGCGGGAAGGTGTCGCGCCGGGATTCCCAGGTGTTGGCGACGTGTCTGATGCCGCGAGGATTCACAACTGAATGAACACCAACTGGCCGGCGCGGCTGTCGGGGACGATCAGGAGATGGCGGTCGCGATCGAGGTAGTGATCAGCGGCGGATTGGGCTTGGTGCAGGAGAATCGGTTCGCGGCCGTGGGGCGGGTATTGCCAGATCTTGCCGGTGAAAACTTCGGTGACGAAGAGGTTGCCTTGGTTGTCGGTCTCGACGCCATCGGCGGAGCGGTGGCCGGTGATGAGAATCTCGGGTTCTTCACCCGGATAGGCGGCCACGACGTGACCAAGAAAAAAGGAGGCGGCGAGGATGCGTCCATCCGGCTCCACGAAGGTGCCGTTGGGGTGCAGCATGTTGGCGGAGTCACCCACGGCCAGCGTCACCGTGCCGTCCCAAGCAATGTGATAGACCCGACCGCGGGGAGTTTGGTTGAGGGTCACCGGATCATCCACCTCGCGGAAACCGTTGGGCCCCGACATCTGGCCGGCATTGTTCATGTCGGTCACAAACACTCCCCGCTGAGCGGGATCGAGGGCCACGTCGTTGAGGTAGACCGGTGGCAGCGGGAATTGGTCGGGCCCGGCCAGCAACGTGCGCTTTCCGTTGAGGTCGATCCGCCAAACATGGGTCTTGTCGGCCGTCACCAAGGCTTCCCCGGTGAATACGATCCCCTTGGGTTCCTGGAGACCGCCGATGTAGAACTCACTCACCTTACCGGCGGCGTCCACGCGGTGGATGGCTCCATCGGTGGCGGCTTGGGGGTGGTCGCCCCGTTCACCCATAATGGTAACGAAGAGGTCGCCATCCCATCCGCGCGTCACGCTTTCTGGATTCTTTCCGACGTCGAGGGTGTGGACTTGCGGGGCGGCAAAAGCGCAGATCGCACTAGCCGCCAGGCTCAGGAGTAAACGAGAAAACATGGAGACAGCTTAGACGCTTCAGCGGTCGCCGCCAGACTCGATCGACCTCGCCGATAACATCAGCGATGGAGTTCAGGCGGTTTTCCGCGAGTCCGTCGTTTTCTCCATTCGCGCCAAAGCTCCCGGCATTTAAGTTCCAGCCAATCCAGACTGCGGGCGGCCCAGGCGGATTCACCGGCGATCAGAAATCCCGCCAGTCCCCAAAACAGGATGGCCGGGCCGGGCGTCAGCATGAGCGGGATGGCAATGAGGCAACACATCAGCGCCATGCCGAGGATCACCGGTTGTCCGAGTCCGCGATCGCCGCGCGCGCGCTGCTCGGCGCGCCGTCGATACCGGTCGCGAAATCGGTTGCCGGGTTCGGCTTCGCGAAACTCCCGCCAAAATTTCCGGACCCGCCGCATCACGTGCTCCTCAGAATTTGAGGTGCTTGATGGTCTGTCGGCGGTTGATGAGCTGGTTAAGCGAATCGATCCCAATGCGAATGTGGTCTTTGACGAATTTCTGGTCCACATCGGCGTCGCTCTCGGCGGTTTTGACGCCCTCGGGAATCATGGGTTGGTCACTCACGAGGAGCAGGGCCCCCGTGGCGATTTCGTTGAAAAATCCGGTCATGAAGATGGTCGCCGTTTCCATGTCGATCGCGATGGGGCGCAGTTTGCGCAGGTATTTTTTAAACTTCGCGTCGTGCTCCCACACCCGACGATTGGTCGTGTAGACCGTGCCGGTCCAGTAGTCGCGTTCGAATTCGCGCACGGAGGTCGAGATGGCTTTCTGCAGCGCGAACGCGGGCAGGGCGGGCACTTCAGGCGGAAAGTAATCGTTGCTCGTGCCTTCGCCGCGGATGGCGGCGATGGGGAGAATAAGGTCACCGATGGCGGCACGATGTTTCAGACCGCCGCATTTACCGAGGAACAGCACCGCCTTGGGTTTGAGCGCAGTCAGCAGGTCCATCACGGTCGCGGCGGTGGCGCTGCCCATGCCGAAGTTGATGATGGTGATACGCCCGGCCGTGGCGTTGGGCATGGGCTTGTCTTTGCCCCTCACCGGCACGCGGTGTCGCTGAGCGAAGACTTTCACGTAGTGCTGAAAGTTGGTCAGCAGGATGTGATCGCCGAGCTCGTCAATGGAGACCCCCGTGTAGCGCGGCAGCCAATTGGCCACAATCTGGGCCCGGGTCTTCAGACCTTTGGCGGTCGGTTTGGGCGCGGGCGAACCGGAATGGGCGGCAGCAGCGGCGGCAGAGGTTACAGGCTTTGGCATGATCAGAGATACGCTATCCGACGGCTCCGGTGCAAGCGCAGGCCCGACGTTATTCCGACTCGCGCGGT
>CAKZMS010000520.1 GCA_937128785.1 uncultured Opitutaceae bacterium
GGTTGGCCAGCTTGACCTCTTCGTCCGGGGTCAGGAGGGCGGTTTTACCGATCTCTTGCAGATAGAGCTGGAGGTTGCTGCGATCGGAAGGAGCCGGCTTTTCGGCGGGGGGAGACTCAGGTTTCTCCAAAAATGAGGGAGGGGCGTCAGCTTTCACCGTTGAGGTGTTCGAATCTTCTACAAAACTGAGACGGTTGGCTGAGCGGGGTGATGTTAAAGTGGCCATATCTTACGTTGTTTTGAGTTTGAGGGATAAGATTGAGTCTTATTCCCGGTAATTATCTACGAAATCAAGCTGGTGGAGTTGTTCCAGTTATTTGGCCTAACCGGTCAACTATTGGAGAAAAGCATGAACAAAACCGGTCTGGCGAGAAAAATGTTCAACTTTTGTCTCAAAAAACTCGAACGAATAGTAAGGCTTTTCCTAAATGAAGACTGCTGCTGGGGTGCGTAGCCCAGGTATCGCAGGGGGAGATACCCCGGAATTGAGACAAATGCTCTAGAGGTGATCGGCGAGTGAAACCGCCTTAAACAGAGCCGAGGCTTTGTTGATGGTTTCTTGGCATTCCGATTCGGGATCGCTGTCGGCGACAATACCGGCGCCGGCCTGGATATGGATCTGGCCGTCTTTGAGCAGCGACGTGCGCAACATGATGCAGGAGTCCACATTTCCCTCGTAGCCAAAATATCCCAGGGCACCGGCGTAGAAACCGCGTTGGACCGGCTCCTTTTCCGCAATGATCTGCATGGCCCGGATCTTGGGTGCGCCGGAAACCGTGCCGGCGGGAAAAGTGGCGCGCATCAAATCGTAGGCGTTTTTGTTTTCGCTGATGCGGCCTTCCACTTGGGAAACGATGTGCATGACGTGCGAGTAGCGCTCGATCACGTCACGCTCGGGGACGTGAATGCTGCCGTAGTCACAAACGCGGCCAATGTCGTTTCGGGCCAGATCAACCAGCATCAGGTGCTCCGCCAGTTCCTTCTCATCGGCAAGCAGATCTTTCTCCAATGCCAGGTCCTCCTGCGGGGTCTGGCCCCGTTTGCGCGTTCCGGCGATGGGACGAATCTCGACGCGTTCCTCGGTCAGGCGCACGTGGACTTCCGGGGCGGCGCCCACAATCGCGTAGTCCACCGTGTCCCGCATGAACATGTCGGGGGCGGGATTCACGGTGCGCAGAGCGCGGTAGAGATCGAGCGGACTGCGGGAAAACGGCTGAGAAAACCGCTGCGAGGGCACGACCTGAATGATGTCGCCTGACCTCACATACTCTTTGCACTCATCCACCACCTCTTCGAATCGTGCCTGAGTGAAGTTGCCCGGGGGCACGGCGACGGCTTCTACCGAAGTTAAGGGGGCGGGAGCCAAACGGGTGGGTTGCGCGAGGAGTTCGCACATTTCTCCGAGCTCGGCCACCGCTTGATCGTAAGCCGCATCCGGATCGTCGCCAATGTGGGCGTTCACCACCAGGCGCAGGGTTTGCTGCGCGCGGTCAAAAATCGCGGTGGAATCCACCAGCATGAAGTAGATCAGGGGCAGTCCGTGTTCGTCCACGGGGGCTACCGGCACGGTGGGCTCGACCCGTGTCACGTACTCATACCCGAGAAATCCGACGGCGCCACCGGTGAACCTGGGCAAACCGGGGAGCTCCACCGGATTGACTCCCGCGGTTTCCGCTTCGATGAGCTCGAGCGGATCGGACGGGGTGGGGATGACTTCGGTGCGGCCGTCGCTGTAACGGATTTCGGTCTGAGTCTGGCCGCAGGCGAAGATTTTGCGGGGGCGCACGCCGATAAAACTATAGCGCGAGAGCGTCTCTCCGCCTTCCACCGATTCCAGCAGGAAAGAGGGGCCGGCCTGCTTTAGCTTGGCGTAGGCTGAAACCGGAGTTTCCAGATCCGCCATCAAGTCGGTGTGGACGGGCACGAGGTTGCCGTGGGCGCAGAGGGATCGGAATTCTTCTCGGGAGGGGTGGATTTGCATGGAGAGCTGGGTATTGAGACCAAAAACCGCGGGTTGGGGGCAACCTCAAAGGGTCTAACGGATCGCTTCAGGTCGGGTGCCAATGGGCGGGGCCTGCCCCGGGGGGCGCTGCGGGCTACTCCACCGTCACGGATTTTGCCAGATTCCGTGGTTTGTCCACGTCACACCCGCGCTCAAGCGCTACATAGTAGCTGAAGAGCTGGAGCGGGATCGTCGCCAAAATAGGTAATACGGCTTCGTGGCAGTCGGGAATCGTGATTACATCGTCGGCCAAGTCGTCGGGGAGTTTTGCGCTCTCCGTAGTGACGGCGATGATGGGTCCACCCCGGGCTTTGATCTCCTGCATGGAGGAAACGACCTTGTTGAAGATCTCGTTCTGCGGGACCAGGAAAACGGACGGGCAGTCTTCGTTGATCAGGGCGATCGGTCCGTGCTTCATCTCGGCGGCCGGGTAGGCCTCGGCGTGGATGTAAGAAATCTCCTTTAGTTTCAGCGCGCCTTCCAGGGCAATGGGGAAGAGCTCCAACCGTCCGAGAAAGAGCATGTCGTCGAAGCGGGCATAGCGCTGGGCGATTGCCTTGATGTGATCGGCCTGCTCGAGGGTTTTTCTGACCAAGTCGGGAGCACCCTTGAGGGCTGCCACGTATTCAGTGCCATCGCGCACACTCAAATCGCGCATGCGTCCTGTATAGAGTGCCAGCATGGCTCCAATCAGGAGTTGGGAGGTGAATGCCTTGGTGGAAGCGACCCCAATCTCGGGGCCGACGTGTTGATAGATGCCACCGTCTGCCTCACGAGCGATGGTCGAACCCACCACATTGTTGATGGCCAGAACCTTGAACCCCTTGCGCTGGGCTTCCCGCATGGCGGCCAGCGTATCGATGGTCTCGCCCGATTGGCTGACCACAAAGAACAGGGTGTTGGTAAACAGGGGGGAGTTGCGGTAGCGGAATTCCGAGGCGTGATCGCACTCCACCGGCACGCGCGCGAAGCGCTCGATCAGGTGTTCTGTGACCATGCCGGCATGGAGCGCCGTGCCGCATGCGCAGAACATAAACCG
>CAKZMS010000521.1 GCA_937128785.1 uncultured Opitutaceae bacterium
CCTTGAACTGGTTTTTGACATCCAGCGCAAAGATCGGCGAGGCGTAGAGGTTGTCCACGGGAATATCGAAGAAGCCCTGAATCTGCGCGGCGTGCAAGTCCATGGTCAGCACGCGCTCGATCCCGGCGCGGGTCAGCATGTTGGCGACCAGCTTGGCGCTGATGGGGGTGCGGGCTTTGGTGCGGCGGTCCTGACGGGCATAACCAAAGTAGGGGATCACGGCGGTGATACGGCCAGCCGATGAGCGTTGCAGCGCGTCTGCCATGATCAACAGTTCCATCAGGTGATCGTTTGCCGGCTTCGAGGTCGACTGGATGATGAACATGTCCTCACCGCGGACGTTCTCGAAGACCTCGACGAAAATTTCGGCATCGTTAAAGCGTTCGACCCGTGCGTCGACCAAGCCGACGTTCATTCCACGGTGCATCGACATCCGGCGGGCGATCGAATTCGCCAGCGGCT
Organism: uncultured Opitutaceae bacterium; assembly: GCA_937128785.1. Taxonomy (GTDB): domain Bacteria; phylum Verrucomicrobiota; class Verrucomicrobiia; order Opitutales; family Opitutaceae; genus Actomonas. The sequence continues at coordinate 463 of CAKZMS010000521.1, forward strand.
TATTGGAATTGCCGGTAATCAGTTTAGGTTCTGTGAGTGCGGGCATGGGGGGACGTCCTTGCGCGGGTTGTGACGGATTCGTGACGTGCGCACCGCTTAACACGGGCCTAACAGAAGGCCAAGAAATCGCTATGGGAGAGGCGAAAGATGCCGCAGATAGACTACTTTTTCACAACCCTTTCACCCTATGCCTATCTGGCAGGACAACGTCTGGAGGAAATCGCCACCCGTCATGGGGTAGGGATTACTTACAAGCCGATGGATATCATGTCGCTGTTCCCGCGTACGGGCGGCACAAAGCCATCCGAGCGTCACCCCAGCCGCATGGACTATCGGGCGCAGGAGTTGCCCCGTCAGGCGAAAAAGGCGGGTATGGCGCTGAACCTGCGGCCTGCGTTCTGGCCTACCAATGCGGCCCCTTCCAGCTATGCGATTATCGCGGCGCAGAAGGCAGGCGGCGGTGATGTCGGGGCGCTGGTCCATGCAATCCTGCGTGCCACTTGGGCCGAGGAAAAAGACATCGCCGATGATGGGGTGATCCGTGTCGCCCTGACCGAGGCGGGTTTTGATCCCAATCTGGCCAACAGTGGTCTGCTGGTCGGTGCCGAACAATACGCTGCCAATCTGGAAGAGGCGGTCGGGCTAGGTGTCTTCGGCTCGCCCTTCTATATCGTGGACGGGACCGAGAAGTTCTGGGGTCAGGACCGGCTAGAGGATCTGGACCTGTTCCTGTCCGGCAAGCTTTGAAATGGAAAGGGGGCCGCTTTGGCCCCCTTTTTCGTTAGTCTTCCAGATCGAAGGTTATCTTCTTCTGGTCTTTCGTCCCGCTTGGCGCAGGCGTGCCCAAATCGGGTGCTATATCGCCCGAGGTGTTCGCCTTTGTCAGTGCGTCCAACGTCGCCTCATCCGCATCATGCCCCTCAATTTGCAGTGGCTCCATCGGATAATTGGCACCCGCCATGATCACGACATCCGCCTCCGAATTCAGCAGGAAGAACGACATGGACTCGGCCAGCGCTTGCGCCTGACTGGACAGCTCGGTCGCCGCCGAGGACATCTCTTCCGAGGCAGAGCTGTTTTCCTGCGTGATCCGGTCCAGCGATTGCAGCGATTCATTGATCTGGTTCGAACCGGTCGCCAACTCGCGCGACGCGCTGCTGATCTGGGTGACCAGCGACGAGGTTTCCTCGATGTTGGGCAGCAGGCTTTGCAGACGCTCGCCCGCCGCCTTGGCCGAAGCCACGGAGCCCGCCCGGTTCCTGTCGACGGTTCAGGTGGGTATCACGTTGGTTGCCGTCCTCGCCGGTGCGTTCGGTGGTGGCGTGCTGACCGAACGTTTGGAGTCAGCCTTTGTTCGTGTCGCGTGGCTGGAGCCGATCGCCCACTCGCTGGCTTTGGGCCTGGTGGTGATCACCATCACTCTGGCATCCGTCGTGTTGGGCGAATTGGTGCCGAAGCGAGTGGCTCTTTTACGGCCTGAGTTCATCTCGATGATGCTGGTGCGGCCAGTTAAGCTGCTCTCTCGGATAGTTTCACCGGCGGTGGATCTGTTGACCTGGTTGACCGAGTTGGCCCTGCGACCATTTGGTTTGGATCGGACTCCGGCCGAGTCGTTGGTTACCGAAGAAGAGGTTAACATTCTCGTGGAGCAGGGAATGAAGGGTGGGGTATTCAACGAGTCCGAGCGCGACATGGTGGCGGGGGTCCTCGAGCTCGATGAGATGCCCATCAGCTACCTGACCACGCCGCGGCCCAAACTGGTATTTCTGGATCTGGCGGATCCCAACGAAACGAATTGGCGTAAAGTCATCGCCAGCGGGCACTCCCATTTCCCGGTGGTTCACGGCAACAAGGAACAGGTGATCGGCATGGTTTCGGTCAAGGCCATCTGGGCCAATCAGGCCTTTGGCGTGCCGACGGCGCTACGCAACCTGGTCACCCCCGCTCTGGTGGTGCCCGAGACGATGATGGCCAGTGCCGTGCTCGAGCAGTTCAAAATTACCGGCAAGCATATCGCGCTCGTAAATGACGAGTTTGGCTCCCTTGCCGGAGTCGTCACCCTCTACGATGTGCTGGAGGCGATTGTGGGCGATATTCCTGAGTCCGGTCGTTCCGATGAACCCGAAGCCACCCAGCGGCCGGATGGTTCCTGGCTCATCGATGCGACCTACGATATCGACGAATTCAAAGAGCTCTCGAATCTCGATGACCTGCCCCACGAGGAGGAGACCGAGTTTCAGACCCTAGGGGGGTTTGTCGTCACCCACTTCGGGCGTATTCCCACCGCGGGCGAATCCTTTGAGCATGCGGGATGGCAGTTTGAAGTTGTGGATATGGATCGGCACCGGGTGGACAAGTTGCTGGTCACGCCACCTCCGCCGGAGGTAGACGAAGCGGTGGTCGAGGACGCCGGGGGCATCTGATCTCGCGCTCCTGTGAACAACCTGTGGGCAACACGGGAAAACTCTCGGCAACTTGCCGTTGCCTCCGGACCCTCCACCGCTGAGGTTGACCGCCCACGCCACCGATGAGCAGCGACGAAACATGCACGCCCCCTTCACCGGCCGCCCCACCTGCCTCCACGGCGGGCGGCTCCCGTCCGCCGAAAACTGGCGCGCGCTTCAACACGATCACCGGCGAAGACTGGAAGCGCTCGCTCGCTTCCGCACGGCAGCGGCGCAAGTCGGCATCGGAACGTATCCGGACGATGACCTCGTCCACTGGGACGCCGACGAAATAGGTCTGTTGGCGGGCGCGGATCCGCTCTGGGCGGAGCTGGACGAAGCGGCCCGAGCGTTTCGTGAAACCTTTCCGCTGGTGGACCTCGAAGACTTCGGGTTTCCGGCCGAAGTGGAGGACTTGTTGGGCGAAGCCAGCCCGCGGCTGCGGCCGATCAGCAGCGGAGTGGAAGCGACGGCGTTTGAGGCGGAGGATCAGTCGATCTACAAGTTTTTCATGCCGCGCGAAGATGGTCACATCGGCGGCACCTTTGAATTCGAGCGAACAGACGAGGTGGCGCTCCGTGCCGAAGCGGCCGATGGCACCTACCAAGCCATGTTGGAAAAGTTCGATCTGATCATGCGGTTGGACGGGATGCCGACGGAAGTGGTCGGGGTCACCAAGCGGGAGGGGGTGCTGGTGACAAAACAGACCCTGGGTCAATTGCTCTCGGAAGGAGCGGATACCTCTCAAGTGCAGCCCGCCGATCTCATTCCGTTGCCTTCGCGGTTCTTGCGGGCGCACCGGGATCATCCGCGTCTGTTCTTTCGCGAGGGCGTGCCTTGGCTGGTGGCCGACCTGCATTCGAAGAACATGGTCCGGGCCGCGGATGGGCAGCTGCGGGCCATCGATCTATTGGCTGCGCCGCTGCCGCAGGATCTGATCGAGCAAGAGCCTTTGTTGGCTGACTGGTTGGAGCGGGTGCAAAACGATCCTACGGCCGGAGTCCTCCGCGAAGTCCACGACGACGAATTGTAGGAGTAAATCTGTAGACAAAAAAGACGCCCGTATGGACGCCTTTTGGAGGAGTGGAAGTATTTGTGGGATCGTTTACTCAGCGAGGAAGCCCAGCACATCGGCTGCCTGTTGGCTCGTGCTGCCTTTATGGTCGGCGTAGACAATCTTGCCTTCGTGAATCAAGTAGGCGGAGCGGCTGGCGAAGACCATCCCGTCGGCTCCGAATGCCTTCGCGACCTGCTTCTCGGTGTCGGCGAGCAGGGTGAAGGGGAATTGATATTTCTCCTTAAACGCCCGCTGTTTCTCAACTTTATCGTAGCTGACACCGATCACGGCCACGCCCTTGGCGGAAAGCTCCTCGTACGCGTCGCGGAGGGAGCAACCCTGCTTGGTACAACCGGGAGTGTCCGCCTTCGGGTAGAAGTAGACGAGGGTGTAGTCGTTGGTGGAGTAGACGTCCGCCAGATTAAGCATCTCGCCCTCGTCGGTGAGAGCGGAGGCGGCGGGAGCGGGAGATCCTACGTCGGACGGAGCGGCAGTCATGATGTTGAACATGGCAAAAGAGGTGAGGAAGGCGAACAGGGTTCGAAGATTCATTTCACCTAAAACCTATAGGAGTAAGCCC
>CAKZMS010000522.1 GCA_937128785.1 uncultured Opitutaceae bacterium
ACGGGCCGGCCGACGAGTAGCGGACCGATGGTTCACCCCCGAGCTACGACAAGCAGTTGGTCCGCGACCACCTCACCGCCATCGCATGGGATAAGACCCCGCCGGGCCCGGAACTACCCGCCGATATCATCGCCAAGACGCAGAAGAAATACCTCGCCGCTCTCCGCAACCTGATGGGGTAGAGTTCTGCTGAGGGGCAAATGGATCGAGGTCAGCCCCCTCGGCTGCATTGGCGGGCGGTTGAGTTGGTGGTAGCCGGAGTCGATGACTCCGCGATCCTGCCTCTCCGGCAACTTCAGTATTCGTCGAACCCGATTGCGCGGGCTGGGATCGCGGGCTGATCCTTTACTTTGATCAGCTCGCGGCGCAGCCAATCGAGCGCGGCATTGACTGCCCTACGTTTCACCGTGGGGCGGGGACCGGGATAGGCCAGGCGCTTGGACCAGACGCCGAAAGGTGAATACATCGCCAGGAAAATGGTGCCAACCGGGTTCTCGTTGGTGCCCCCGCAAGGTCCCGCAAAACCCGTGATCGCCAACCCGTAATCCGCTCCCAGTTTTTCAGCCGCGCCGGCCGCCATCGCCACGGCATTCTCGGCGCTGACGGCGCCGTGCTGCATAAGGATGTCTTCCGGCACGTCGAGCAGCTGCATCTTCGACTGGTTGGAATAGCAGACTGCGCCGCCGGCAAAAAACTTGGTGGCTCCTGGCAGGTCCGTGAAGCTGTTCGCGAGCATTCCGCCCGTAGCCGTTTCAGCGACCGCCAACATGCGATCGGCTCCGCGCAGCATATCCGCACAAACCTTGGCCAAAGAGTCATGGCCGAAGCCCATGAAATCCTCACCTAGTAGGCCCGCACACTCCTCGGCAATCTCCTGTAGATCCGATCGGCTCAGTCGATCCGTGGCCGCGCTCAACCGGCAATCACACTGCCCCTGATGCGCGCAGAATGCGACGGACAGATCTTCGCCGTAGCGATCAAATACGGGTTGCAACCGGGTTTCCAAAGCCGATTCCCCAATTCCGGCACTGCGCAGCTGCACGTAACTTTCGCCGTCCTGGAGCCAGCCCATTTTGATCAGGCGCGGCAGCACTTCGTCGGTAAACATCGGCTGCAGCTCGTTGGGTGGTCCGGGCAGCATGATCAGCACACGGTCATCTTTGGCATACCAGAGACCCGGAGCCGTGCCGTGGGCATTGGGGATGATCTCCCCGTCCTTGAAGCGGTAGGCTTGCTTCAAATTGTTATCGGTCATCGGACGGCCGAAGGTGCGAAACCGGTCTTTGATGGCCTGCTCAATCGCGGGATCGAAGACCAACTCCTGCCCGAGGGCCCGGGCCACCACCTCCCGGGTGCGATCATCGCAGGTCGGACCCAGTCCACCCGTGGTGATGATGATATTGGCCCGCTGCCAGCTCTCGTGAAACTGACCGGCAATGACTTCCGCGTCATCGGTGATGGTGACATTGCGCGCCAGGGTGACCCCATACCGACGCAGCTGGCTACCGACGTAGGTCAGGTGACCATTGGCGGTCAGCCCGAGCAGGAGCTCGTCACCCAGGGTGACGAGTTCAACTTTCGGCGTGGGCTTAACGGCGGCGGACAAGGATGTAGGATGGCTGGGGGTTTCGACGAACAAACGAGAAACCGTTTGCGGATATCCAGACTAAGCTAAACTGCCGTAATATCCAGTCGGTCGATCAATTCGCTCAACATTAGCGCCGATTGTCCCCTTTTCAGCCATGAGCCACCCGCCCCATTTGAAGGAAAAAGTCCGCGCCCTGCCGGACAAGCCGGGGGTGTATATGATGAAGGATCGGCTCGGCCGGATCCTCTACGTCGGCAAAGCCAAGGCTTTGCGCAAGCGGGTCTCTTCCTACTTCACCCCTTCCCGCCGCAACCTGCACTCGCCCAAGATCCGGGCCTTGGTCGACTTGATCGCCGACGTCGAAACCATCGAGGTCAAATCCGAGCCCGAAGCCCTCCTCCTCGAGGGCCGCCTGATCAAGCAGTGGCGCCCGAAATACAATACCGACTTCGTCGACGACAAACGTTTCCTCCAAGTCCGGGTCGATCTAAAGGAAACCCTTCCGCGCTTCCGCCTCACCCGGGTCCGCAAGGACAACCGCTCGCGCTACTTCGGGCCCTTCGCGCACAGCAGTCTGCTGCGCCGCACCCTCGCCCAGATGCGGCGTCAGTTTGGGGTACTGCTCGCGGATTCCACTCCCCAACGTTTACCCGATGGGCGGTGGAGACTCTACGACGATGTGCGCCAGGAAATTTACGGCCACGAAAACGAGGTCACGGTGGAAGATTACCGGGCCCGGGTCGACGAAGCCTGCGCGTTTCTCAACGGCAAGTCCCAAGAGTGGCTGGAAAAGCTCACGGAAGAAATGCAGGAGGCCGCCGCCGAACAACGTTTCGAAAAAGCGGCCGAGCTCCGCGACATTGTCTTCGCCCTCAAAAAAACCCTCGAGAAAGGTCGACGATTCGAGCGCGACCATCCAACCATCCGACCCGACGAAGACGCGCTCACTTCGCTGCAAACCGCTCTCGCCCTCCCGTCAATCCCCGAGCACATGGAGTGCTTTGATATCTCCCACATCAGCGGCACCTTCGTCGTGGCATCGATGGTGCATTTCAGCAACGGCCGGCCCGACAAGAACCACTACCGGCGCTACAAGATCAAAAGCTTCATCGGCAACGACGACTTTCGCGCCATGGAGGAAGTGGTAGGGCGCCGCTAC
>CAKZMS010000523.1 GCA_937128785.1 uncultured Opitutaceae bacterium
GGACGACACGCTATTCGTAACCCCTGGATTTTCGCTCAGTGCCGGCAGGCTTTCGCGGGGCGCTCCATTGAAACGCATACTTTGGCCGACGTGAATGAGTACGTGCACCGCCTGTTTGCCGCGACGGACCATTCCTCCATCCCCGAAAGGGCACACGTGAACCGGATGAAGAAGTTTCTTAACTTCGTCGGCCAGGGCGTGGACGCGGAAGGGTCGTTTCTCCACGACATGCGTCGCACCCACTCCGCCGATGAGCTCTTTGCGGTTTGTCGGCGCCATCTCCTGGCTCGACCCGAAACACCCTTTGCGGACGAGCCTTACGCCGGCGTCATTGCCCGCCCCAATTGCGAGACCCCGGTGGCTGTCGCCGACAGTTGCGGGGCCTGATCTACTCGAGACCGAGAACTTTCCGGCCCTCGTCCGAAATCATGTGGGGCGACCAGACAGGATCCCAAACAATGTGGACTTTTGCATCCGCCACCGTCGGCAGAACCGCGATCTTCTTGCGAGCATCCTCGGCGATCACCGGCCCCATCCCGCAACCCGGAGCCGTCAGGGTCATCTTAACTTCAACGGTGCGGCCGCCTTCGCCGTGATCCTCCACCGCCAGGTCATACACCAGGCCAAGCGCGACAATATTGAGGGGGATCTCGGGGTCAAAACAGGTGCGCAGGGCCGTCCATACCGCCTCCTCACTGAACTCAGTCACTCCGCTTTCGTGATCCGCTCCGGATGGCGCGGGGACATAACCCTCAATCGCGCCGGCATCCTGCTCGGCAATCCGACAGAGGCCGTGGTCGGTGCGCACGGTGACGTTTCCGCCCAAAGTCTGCACGATATGAACCGAGATGCCTTCAGGAAGTTCGACGGGAGTGCCCGCCGGGATAATGGTCGCAGCAACCGCTTGAGAAAGGACGTGATCAGACATGTTGAGTTATTGGAAGGCACCGGACTCCGCGATGGAAGCACCTTTCACCAATCACAATTCAAGTTCCAGCGGCATCCGAGCGTATATTCCCCGGGGATCGTTAAACTGTCCGATTTCCGCCGCCAGCTCCTCGAAGGGAGCCATGACTTCAGCCATTAGGGAGGGTCCCTTCACCTTGGTCTGCAGTCGGTTCATGGCTTCAGCAATTGCATCCGCCAGTTCCCGTTTCTGCGGAAACTCCGTGACCCGAACATCAGAATCAAGTTCAGCCATCTCGGCCGCGTAGGCGATCGCATCAGCCAAGCCTCCGATCTCGTCCACCAGACCAATTTCAGCCGCCGCTTTGCCGGACCAAACCCGCCCCTCGGCCAATTCGCTCACTTCCTCCAGCGGTAGCTTCCTCCCCTCGGAGACCAAAGTGAGAAAATCATCATAGGTGGAAGATATCAACCGCTGGAGCAGGGCCATCTCATCATCGGTCTTCGGACGGGCCATGGTCATGGCATCCGCAAACGTGCCGGTTTTGACTGTATCCCAGGTCAACCCCAAGTCGTTCCCCAACTCCTGAATATTGGGCACCATGCCATAGACCCCGATGGATCCAGTGATCGTGGTGGGTTCGGCAAAAATCCGATCGCCCCGGGCGGATATCCAGTAACCACCCGACGCGGCATAGCCGCCCATCGATACGACGACGGGCATCTCTTCAGCCGCGAGGCTAAGTTCCCGGAGAATCTGATCCGAAGCCACCGCCGATCCACCCGGGCTGTTCACGCGCAGGACCAACGCTTTCACGTCGTCGTCTTGCCGCAACTGACGAATCGCGCGGGCATATCTCTCACCGCCAACCTGATCAAATCTTCCCTCCCCGCCTACGATGACACCTTCAGCAAAGACCACCGCGACCCGACCTGATTCGTCGCCATCAACGGAGGGCTCTGCCTCTACGCCCGCCGCCACCTTGCTGATCTGACCGACGTAGGAACGCAGGGAGACCTGCTTGAATGGCCGGGAGGAGTCTGCTCGACCGGTTGCTTCCTTAATTTCATCAAGAAACACATCCAGGTAGATCAGCCGGTCGACCAACCCGTGCGCGATCACATCCTCCGCTATGAAGGCTTCGCCGCGATCCACGAGGGCTTGCAATTCATCCGGTGATTTTCCCCGGGCGGCGGCGATCTCATCGCGCATCTCCATCCAGAGGTCATCGAGAATAGCCTGCAGTTGCTCGCGATTCTCCGGACTGAGGTCCTGGCGAATGTAAGGCTCGATCGCACTTTTAAATTTGCCGGCTCGGGCGGTTTGGACGCCCACCCCAAAGCGCTCGAAAGCTCCCGCATAGAACGTCGGCTGTGAAGCCAAACCGGGCATCAACACGCCCCCGTTGGGATCCATCGAAATCTCATCGGCCACACTGACGATGTAGTAGTCCCGAATATCCGGGGCCTCGACGTAGGCCTTGATCGGCTTCCCCGCACTTTTCACCGCTTCGAGTGCCCGGCGTATCTCTTGCAAAGAGGCAAAGGAAGTGCCGAAGCCACTGGGCGTGAAGGAACCTTTGATCACAACCCCGGCGATGCGGTCATCAGCGGCGGCTTCGTGCAGGGCCCGCACCACCAACCGATGCTGATACTGCCCGGGCAGGTCCGTGCCGGTCAGCGCGGCGGAAAACATGCTATCATCGAACTGCGCCGGGGCTTCCGTTATGTTCATCCGCAAGTCGAACACCAGATAGGACCCGGGGGTTACCGACGCGCTCTTCGGCTCACTGAGAGCCGCCGCGGCAAACAAGAGCCCGAACAGGGCCACCCCTCCCAGGACGACCAAAACAGCGAAGGCGGTCAACGAGCCGAGAAACGATACGAAAAACGATTTCATAAGATTCCCCAATCTACACTCGTCGTACCGCTCCCGCCAGTGGTTTTAGATGATCGGTCCATGCGACCAATGAGTGGCAATCGGAGGGGAAGATTGCACGCGGACGCCCGACCGCCATATTGATCGGGAAATGAGCACAGATTCAGGCCTGCTGACCACCAATCGGAAAGCTCTCACCATTAATTTGGATGAGAGCCGATATGGCACGTTTGCCGAAATCGGAGCCGGGCAGGAAGTCTCCCGACTATTCTTCCAAGCCGGAGGAGCCGCCGGAACCATCGCCAAGTCAATGTCCGCTTACGACATGACTTTCAGCGACGAGATCTACGGCAAGGCTCCGCGCTATGTTTCCCGGGAGCGTCTGGTCACTATGCTCGATCATGAATACGAGCTGTTGCACGAACGGCTTTCCGCCCAACGAGGCGAGAATACCACCTTCTTCGCCTTCGCCGACACCGTGGCGGCCAAGAGCTACCGGGGAAACAATGAGTGCCACGGTTGGATGGGCATCACCTTCCAGCCGAAACCCGGCGCCCCCGCCTCCAGAATCATCATTCATGTGCGCATGTGGGACAAAGACCACATCCTGCAACAACAGGCCCTCGGGGTCGTCGGGGTGAATCTCATCTACGGTGCCTTCAACTACCGCGACCAACCCGAGCGCTTGATCTCCTCGCTGACCGACAACGTTGGCAACGATCGAATCGAGGTGGATATGCTCAAATTCGAAGGTCCGGAGTTTGCGGATGTCGACAACCGCTTGATGTCTCTCCACCTCGTGCAATTCGGGCTGACCAATGCCGTGATGTTCGGTCCCGACCACGATGTGCTCCAACCCTCCGAGGTGCTGCGGCGAAAGGCCATTCTGGTCGAACGCGGCAGCTTTCGCCCCGTCACGCATGTCAACGTGGACATGTTGAACTGCGCATGCGCCCAGTTCATGCAGGAACCCGCGGTGAAGGGAAAGGAGATGATCGTGCTCATGGAAATCACCATGAACAACCTGCTCGCGTCGGGAGACATCGACGCGGAGGACTTTCTATCCCGGGTCGATTTGCTGGGCGAAATCGGACTCACCGTCCTGATCTCGAACTACCCCGAATACTATCGCCTCACCTCCTATTTCCGACGCTACACCGACGAGATGATCGGCGTGGCGATGGGCATCAATAACCTGCTCGAGGTGTTCAACGAAAAATATTACGAGTCGTTGCAGGGAGGAATCTTGGAGGCGTTTGGCCGACTTTTCCGCAACGCGGTCAAACTGTTCATCTATCCGATGCGTCGGGCGGCCTATGACAAGTTCCAAGGCGAGGGGACGGCGCCCAGCCTCGCCGCCGGCAGGGCCGTTTCCCACGCATTTTCCAAGGACGTATTGGTCACCGCCCGAAATCTGCAGGTCGCCCCCCGGTTGCAAAACCTCTACGCCCATTTGATGGAGAACCACTACATCGACTGTATCACCGGCTACGACTCCGATTACCTGGATATCTTCTCCCATGACGTTCTAGAGCGAATCCACCAGAATGACCCCAACTGGGAAAAAATGGTGCCCGAACCGGTGGCCGCCGCCATAAAATCTCACGGTTTGTTCGGTTATTCAGAATAGCCCGGCCGGGGTCAGCCCGCGAGAGGCCTGAGAGATTCTTGGCTCCGAGCCGCTGAAACACTTGCCGCGGCAATCAGTCGTGTTTCCCTGCTCTGCGATGCAATTCCACAAGTATCACGCTCTCGGCAACGACTACCTCGTCCTCGATCCGGCGAATTTTCCGGATTGGGAGCAACCCGACACCGCGCAGATCCGGGTCATCTGCCACCGTAATTTCGGTATCGGCTCGGATGGCATTCTCTGGG
>CAKZMS010000524.1 GCA_937128785.1 uncultured Opitutaceae bacterium
GCGGAGCGTCACTTGCGGGAGGTTGCCGGCGCCGGTTTGTTCTACCATGGCCTGCGCCCGTTCGAGGCGGGCCGCGGCAATGTCGGCTTCCGGACTGTGATTGCGCGCCGCGGTCAGGGCGGCACGCAGGGTCCAGGCTGATGCCGCGGGCTGAGCGGCCAGGGGGAGGCTCAGGACAGCTGCGAGGAACCAGGCAGCGAAGGGGAGGGGGCGCACGGCGATCACGGTAAGAAGGTCCCCGAGATTATTGGCCGCCCCAGGCAATGGTGCCGTCGGGGCGAACCCAGCCAAGTTTTTCGAGAATCAGCGTGGGCGGACAGAACCCGGTGAAGGCGGACTGGATCAGGTTCACCCCGATAAAGCCGGTGAAGAGCAACCACCACGTGCTGTGCAGCAGAGTGAGGACGATGCTCAGCAGAATGAAAATGCCGGCGAGAATGCGGATAAAGGAATCGGTCTTCATGGTTGACATAAAATCTATGTATGAGTAAATACGCATATAGTTGCCAACGATGTCAAGTCCCTGCTCATTACTTTCCATGGCTGGAAAACCACGCGCTCTCACCACAGAGGCCATTGATCAGATTGCCCGGCGCTTCGCCGTGCTCTCGGAGCCCATGCGGCTCAAGCTGATCCACGCGCTCTTTGATGGCGAGAAGCCGGTCAACGCCCTCGTCGAGGCCAGTGGCGGCACCCAGGCCAACGTTTCGCGGCACTTACAGCACCTGGCCCAAGCCGGGGTCCTCAGCCGTCGCAAACAGGGCCTCCAGGTATTCTACGCCATCGCCGACCCTACCATCTACGATCTGTGCGAACTGGTCTGCGGCAGCCTTGAAAAACAAGTAGCCCAACAGAGCAAAGCCTTCCAATCCTAAGGGGTCATGTCGTTACTTGTTAAATTTTTGCCCAAAATGAGACTCCGGGCCTGAAAAATTAACAAGTAACGACATGACCCCCTTTAGCGAAGCGAGGCCTCGCGGAGGTCATTCAGGGTGTAGGATTCGATGACGGTGGTGGCGGGGCCGCCGGAGGCGGTGTTCCCGCCGATGACGTAGACCTGATCGTTTATCATTACAGCAGCGGCGTGGCGTCGCGGAGTATAAGGAACGTCGATCAACGTCCATTTGTCGGTGGCGATCTCATAGCGGGCCACCCGGTCCAAGTCCTCGTAGTCCCCGAACGAGTAGATGAATTCGCCGTCGGAAACGATGGCATGGGCGCTCAGGGCGAATGGCATGTCAGCCAGGCGCCGCCACTCTTCATCCTCACCCATCACGTAGACCCGATTGGAGGTGCCGGCGTCGGGCTCCCAGCCGCCCACCAGATAGATGCTTCCACCTACTTCCACAGCTTTGGTTTCGATGGGCTCGGGCAGGTCTGTTCCTAAAAAGTAGGTCTCATCGGTCGGGTTCAGAATTTCCAGCATGGCACCCCGGGTGTCCTGCTCATCCCGTGAAGCCAGACCACCCAGCAACATGATTCCGCCACGGGAGACGATCGCGGTCGTCCCTTGCCGAGGGGCAAGCCAGGACGGGCCGAGTTGTTGATACCCTGATTTGATATCAATTTTCTCCACGAGCCCAATCACCTCGCCGTCTTCCTCGCCACCGAAGATCCAGACGGTGCCATCGTATATCGCCGCGGCATGGTAACGGCGTTGCAGGGGCTGCCAGTCAAGGATCTCGACTTCACCGGTCTTGGTGTCGATGCGCTCCGCGGGAATGCGGTGGTTGGCAAAATGGGCTCCGCCCACCACATAGATGTAGCGTCCATCCGTAACCGCCATGGCGCCGTAGCGGGCTTGGTTGAGATGCGCGAAGTGAGATGAGGGTGACTGTTCCACTGCGGCAATGGCCCCGCCGGTAATTCCGATCAACGCAATGAAGGCTCCGATGATTTTAGGGGGTAGCATGATGCCAAAACGTGGATCGACTGAGGCTGGAAGCAAGTGCGAGTGAAAATTGCGTTGCTCGGTCAACGCGTCAGGTTGGCGTCATGCTTACCCCTAGCCGACTTGCCTGCGCCTGTGCCCTGTTGATTTCATCGAGCGTGCTCCGAAGCACGGAAATGCCGGTGGCGCGTGATCTGGGGGTGCCGGTCAAAGGCGTGAGCTGGACGCGTCTGCATGCGGGGGAAACCGCGCAGGGCGAACCTTCCCTACTCGTCACCATGA
>CAKZMS010000525.1 GCA_937128785.1 uncultured Opitutaceae bacterium
CGCGGTGCTTCAGGGGAGACCCGTAAATCGCTCCACCAAAGTGACCAGTGAACTTTTCCACCGTGCGGGGAGTAAACATATCCGTGGCAATGATGTGATCGGCCAGCACCGCATTTCCCACCGACGGCAGAAACCGCTGGGCACTGGCCTGAATGCGTTGAAACCAGTCGGCCTTACTCGCCAGGTATTCGTCCTCGTTCAGTTGGCTCCATTGTTCATAGTTCGCGAGGCAGGTGCACCGGAAGATGCCCTCGGTCAACTCGCCTCCGTCCGCGTAGGAGAAATTGTTGGGAAAACAGATCACGCCACTCCGGGGATCCACCCGATCACGGGCACTGACGTAGTCGAATTGCTCACTGTCGTTAAAAAATACGATCGTATCCTCACCCCACCCCAGCTCACGGGGCTGGCAGTCGAGAATCGAGATCGTCTCGACAAAGGAAAGAGCGCCGACGGGCGACTCCTCGCGAGTCACGGGTTGGTCCCACAACCTTTCGGTCTCGGGAGCACCAATCGAAGAAATGATGTGATCAGCAGTGACCACAGAACCATCATCCAGCTCGACGGCTGATGCTTTGCCGGAGTCCTTCATGATGCGAGTGACCCCGCATTTCATCCGCCGCTCGCCCCCGGCCGCCCGATACTTGTCGACCAGAATTCGCAGAATCACGCGCACGCCATCCAGCGGACGAGCAAACCCCTCCAGAAACAGCGCTTTGAACATGATGACGAACTGCCCGAACTCCATGTCCCGCTCCTGAGCGCTGCCGTAATACATCACCGGACAGAAAAGCATATCCTCCAGCAGCGGGTTGTTGATATGGCGCTTCACCACCTTGCGAGCAGACACGGGCTTTGCGTCCAGGCTGACGTCGTCGTAAGTCCGCACCGTTTCCACCAACTTCCGGAATCCGTCGATTTCAGACGGAAACTCACGAGCAACCTCCGATTCGAAGACGGCGAAATCATTGGTGAATGTAAGGGAGGTCTCTCCGTTCGGACCAAACGCGACCCGCGAACGTTTCTGCTCGGCCAACTGAAACTCATCCCGACTGATCCGCAGTTGGCGCAGCAGTTTGGTGAGCGGGGTGCCCTTGACTCCATGTCGCACGAAATTGGTCAGCGCGTGAAGTCCCACGTCAAATTTACGGCCCTGCTGACTGTAAAAGCTGTTCAGACCTCCCACCGCGTTGTGCCGCTCAAAGATGCAGACCTTCTTGCCGAAGTGAGCGAGCCGGATACCCGCAGCCAGACCGGACATACCGGCCCCAATGATGACAACGTCGTAGTGGGTGGAAGTATTCAAACGAGAGACCTATGTGAGAAACGCGGTCCAGCTCAACTCGGGTGACCGACATTAAGGAAGCTAAATTTGTCGTTTCCTGGCTTAACGATCTCGCAAGCGAGCTACGGAACCCTTTCGATTTGGGGTCCCTTTTCGTTACCCCATGAAAAATCCAACCCCTTCGAATCGCTCCTCCCGGAGATCGTTCATTAAGAAATCCGCCTTGGCGGCTTCCTTCACTCTCATCGTTCCGTCTTCGGTTCTGGGCTTGGGCGACAAAACGGCTCCGTCCAACCGGATCGTGGTGGGAGGCATTGGACTCGGCCCGCGTGGGCGGAGAGTGCATTCCGAGTTCCTAAAATTCTCTGACTGCCAGTTCGTCGCCATCGCCGACCCGCAAAAGAATCGGCGGCAGCATGTTAAAAACCTGACCGATCGGGCCTACCAAAACCGCGATTGCGCGGACTACGGTGACATGGGTGAAATCCTGAGTCGGGATGACATCGATGCGGTGCTGATCGCCACGGGCGATCGTTGGCACACCACCGCTTCCATTTATGCCGCCCGCGCCGGCAAGGACATCTACTGCGAAAAACCCTGCGCGATGAATATCCAGGAGTGTCAGGAGCTGGATGATGAAATTCGCAAACACGGCACCGTCTTTCAGGCCGGCACCCAGCGCCGCAGTGTCCCGAATTTTCAGCTCGCCGTGGAACTGGCTCGCAGCGGACAGCTGGGCAAGTTGCACACCCTGCACGCCAGTATTCTGGAGTTGCGCCACTACAAGAGTCCCCTGCCCGCCCAACCGGAACCGGATCCGGCGGAGATCAATTGGGACAAGTGGGTCGGCCCGGCTCCCATGCGCCCCTACAACCGGGCATCTTGCGCGGGAGGCTGGCGCGACCACAAGGGGTTCTACGCCGGAAACCGGTTGCCGGAATGGGGCGCCCACACGCTGGCCCTGT
>CAKZMS010000526.1 GCA_937128785.1 uncultured Opitutaceae bacterium
CGCCTCGAGTTGGCTCGTTACTACTCGGATGTGGAACGCATGGACCAGCAGGTCGCGGCCACGTTGCAGGCGGCGGAGACACACCTGGGCCCTGAGACGATTATCATCTTCACCAGCGACCACGGAGCGCAGCTGCCTCACGGTAAATGGAGCAACTATGAAACGGGAGTCCTCACCCCGACCTTGGTGGTTTGGCCCGGAGTCGTGGAGCCCGGCCGACGGATCAAGGCACTCGCGTCCTTTGGCGATGGGCTGCCGACCTTCATTGAGATCGCCGGCGGAGAACCGCCGGCGAGCGGATATGGCGCCGATCAAATCGACGGCCGTTCCCTCGTAAGTCTGCTGCGGGGAGAGACCGAGCATCATCGGGATTATGTGTTCAGCACCAATTCATCTGCGGCGCATCACACCTATCCGCTGCGGTCCGTAACCGACGGGCGCTATCGCTACATCCGCAACGTTTTTCCAGAACTCAACTTCACCGTGCAGACCGACCACAATCCCAAGGGTGCGTCCCACCGTCTTTGGATTTCATGGGTGGAGGAGGCCCAAACCGATTCGGAGGCTGCGGCGTTCATTCGTGCCTACCACCAGCGCCCCGCTGAGGAGCTTTATGATCTGCATGCTGATGGGACCGAAGAACACAATCTCGCCGGCGATCCCAATCACGTTCGGACGCTGAGGAAATTCCGCGCCATTACCGATAACTGGATCCGCCAGAGCGGCGATCAGCTCCTGATGTATGGTCGTCCCATGGACGTGTTGTTGCCCTTGGAAGACTAGGATGCGCTCCCGAACTACAGGCAACCAACCGACTTGAGGTGAGGTTGTGCGGGCTGGCTACCACCGGTATTGTTGGCGGCCAAAGTCGGAGAAATCCGCTTGGTAATAGGCGCTGGCATGCTCGCCCGGAGGGACGATTTGGTCGACGGCGGCTTCATCTTCAGGGGTGATCACGACCTCGAGTGACTTCAGATAGCTCTCCATGTGCTCCATCGTTCGGGGGCCTACAATCGGGCTGGTGACGCCGGGTTGGGCCATCGCCCAGGCCGTGGAAAATTCGGAGAGTCCGACTCCCTTGGCTTCCACGAGGGGTTTCAATTGGTCGACGGCTTTCAAGGCATCCGCTTTGAGGCGCATGGCATGGCGCCAATTTCCAGCATCCGCATAACGGGAGTCTGCGGGAGCTTTGGCGGCATCGGTCTCGGTATATTTTCCGGAGAGTAAACCGCCGGCCAGAGGACCGAAGGGAAGCAGACCGAAGCCATAGGTTTGGGCCATCGGAATGAGTTCCCGCTCAATTCGGCGGTCCAGGATGGAGTAGGGCGGTTGCTCGGTGACAAAACGGTTGAGGCCATACTCTTTGGCGGCCCAGAGGGATTCGACCAACTTCCAGGACACAAAGAAGCTGGTGCCGATATAGCGGACCTTGCCCGCTCGGACTAGGTCATCGAGCGCCCGGAGCGACTCGTCGATCGCCACTTCGGAACGGGGGCGATGGAGCTGGTAGAGGTCGATATGATCCGTCTGCAGGCGTTTCAGGCTGGCCTCGCATTGCTCAATGATGTGGCGGCGTGAAATGCTCTCCATGTTGGGGTCGTCGTCCGCCATGGCTCCGTGCACTTTGGTGGCGAGAATTACGCGGTCGCGCTGGCCGTTTCGCTTCAGGGCCTCGCCCGTGACTTCTTCGCTCTTGCCCCGGGTGTAGACATTGGCGGTATCCAAAATATTGATCCCTGCTTCCAGAGCCTGGTCGATAATCCGGTAGGAATCTTCCGGGGAGGTTTTGTTGCCAAACATCATGCAGCCCAGGGTGAGGGGGCTGACTTTGAGGCCGGTTCGGCCCAGGGGTCGGTATTTCATTTGCGTAGTGATTTAACGGGAGAATGTGAGTCGATGGGGGCTCTTGCCTTGGGAAGATTAGACACGGCCAGAAGGCTAGGTAGGGCGTGACCGCCGGGCGCGCCGAGCGGTGGAGTGGTGTCGGTTACTCCGGAACCGGTCAGCTTGAAACCGGTCGGCCCTGCAGTCCGACCCTACCGTTAGCGGGAATCGATATATTGAAAACACAGCCTGCTCTCCCGGTTGTCTTAATCAGCGGCCTGCGGATCTGGATCGGCCCAGTGGGGGAGCTCCAGCTTTCCTTCCTGCCAGCGTTCGTAGAGGTCGTTGAACGCATCGTTCGAGAAGCGGAATTTGTCGAAGTAGTCGGGATCACCGCTGGTGAGACGGCTGTCTCCCTCGGCCTCCAACAAGGCGAACATCCGTTCCTTCAGTTTCGTCTTCGTTGCAGCATGCACCGGACTGCGCGCCAGGTCGGTTACATTGTCGGGGTCGTCGATCACGTTGTAGAGCTCCTCGGCGTCACGGCGTCCAAAGTTGAGGGGCCAATAGGCGTCGCCGTCCTTCCGGTTTCGATCGGCCAGCAGGGTGTCCTTGGTCGGGCTGCGATCCACGTCGAGGTAGCCCGTTTCGGGGTTTCCGGCGGGCCAACGTTCGGGGGCGAAGTTGTGCAGATACATGAATTCGCCGGAGACAATACCGCGGACGGGGTAACCCGCGTTGTGGGGCCGACCGGGGTCGTGGCGCTCGCGTCCGATCAGCACGTAGTCGCGCGTGGAATCAATCTGACCGGAGGCCGTCGACTCGAGGAGAGGTAGGAGCGAGCGGCCGGAAGGTTCCGCCATGCCGGAGGCGACATACTCCAGACCCGCCAGCTCCAGAAACGTGGGGGCGAAGTCGACAAAGCTCACGAAGTCGTCGATGACCCGACCCGGTTTCGCGATGCCGTCCGGCCAATGGATGGCCAGCGGCAGGTGGTTGGCGATTTCGTAGCACTGACCCTTGGCGCGAGGGAAGGGCATCCCGTTGTCTGAGGTGACAATGACGACCGTGTTGTCCAATTCGCCGCGACGCTCGAGCTCGGCGAGGAACTTGCCGAGGTTGGTGTCGAAATACTCCACCTCGAAGGCGTAATCGAGCATGTCGTGTCGGACTTCCAAGGTATCAGGCCAGTAAGCGGGCACGGCGGGAAGATCCTCGACTTTCATGCCGCCGACCTTGGCGCCCGACATGTATTCATAGGCGCGGTGAGGCTGATTACTGCCCCACCAGAAAAACCACGGCTCATCGCCCGTATCGTCGAGAAAGTCGGAAAAGTTGGCCACGTAGTCAGTGGCGTTGATTTGAGACGTGGGCGGGGTGAGTTTGTGCTTCTGGTAGGCCTTGCCGAGGAGTTGACGTTTCTTGCCGCTGGCGGTCTCAGCTACGCCCGGAACCCAACCCTTGCCGGTGTACCCGGTGGTGTAGCCGTTTTGCCCGAGAATCTCGGCGAACGAGGCAAACTGGTGGGGGAAATAGTTCCAGTGGACAAAACCTGATTCACCCACCCAGGGGTTCCGCCCGGTGATGATGCTGGCTCGTGATGCGGCACACTTGGCCACTGGCGTGTAAGCGCGGGTGAACAATACACCTTCGCGGGCGACTCGATCGAAGTTGGGCGTATCGATCCAAGTGCAGTCGTGAATACTGGCGTGCGGAAACGACCAGTCGTCGGCAATGGCGAAAAGGATGTTGGGTGGTTTGGCTGCGGCAGCGGCCAAACCGCCAAGTAGCAAGTAGCAAGTAACAAGTATCAAGAAAGAGCGCTTACGGTGCATGGGGATAAAGGGAGTCGTTTACAGGAGCAGAGGGCAGCGGAGACGTCAGGTTGGGTAGTTTTTACAGAACGGAACCAAGACAACGAAGGGGGCAAAGAGGCAGGATTCCGGGGGCGCCGCCCCCGGCTACAATAAAAGCGGGTGGATGGCCTTGTAGCCGGGTGGGCTGAGCCCGGTGCTTTGGGGTGGCTTGGTTCACTTCGTTTTATTCTGTGAGGTAAATCCAGTGGAGAGGTATTTCATTTACCCTCGGTCGTTTGGAAATCGGAGGGGTGGGCCCATTCGGGAGCGAAGGCTGCGCCGCGTTGGTGTTTTTCGTAAAATCCGCGCCACTTCTCGATGGCAGGTGGGTATTCGTCGATCTGGGGGCCGTTGGTCAGTCGCGGATCGTTTTGCGCAGCAAGCGAGGCGAACAGACGGGCATGCATCGCCTCGCGGCGGTCCGTGTGTTGCGAGTGATCGGCGAGGTTGGTCAAACAATCCGGATCTGATGCGATGTGGTAGAGTTCCGTGGCCGGGCGTTTGCCGAAGGCGTTTTGCCAGTAGTGGGCCTGCTTCGGGTCTTCGCGCGACTGCAAGATGGCGGTCTTGGTGGGACTGCCATCGCAGTTTAAGTAGCCCGTTTCGGGATTTCCCGCCGGCCAGCGGTCGGGCTCGAAATTGTGGAGGTAGAGCCAGTCGCCTTCGCGCAGTCCGCGGATGGGATAGCCCGCGTCGAATGGGCGACCAACATCGTGACGTTCCTTGCCGATCAGCACGTGGTCCCGCGAGCTGGTGTCCTCTCCCTCGAAGCAATCGAACAACGACCTGCCCGGCGTGGTCGCCATCCCGGTGTCATTCCAGTTGATACCCGCCGCCGCCAGCAACGTCGGCGCGAAATCGATGAAACTCACAAAGTCGGTGATGGTGCGTCCCGGATCGGAGATCCCCGCCGGCCAGCGGATGGCGAGGGGCAGGTGATTGGAGATTTCGTATTCCTGTCCCTTGGCCCGCGGGAACGGCATGCCGTTGTCGGAGGTCACGACCACGATCGTGTTTTTCATCTCACCACGGCGTTCCAGCTCGGCCAACATCCGACCTAGGTGAGCGTCAAAGTGCTCGGCTTCGAAGGCGTAGTCGAGCAGGTCGTTGCGCACCTCGTCATTGTCGGGCCAGATTCCGGGCACGTGGTCGATGTCGTCGATGGACTTTCCGCCGAGCTTCGCGCCGCTGCCGTAGGTGTAGGCGCGATGCGGTTCAATGCATCCATACCAAAAGAACCACGGCTTGCCGTCGGGATTGTCGTCGAGAAAATCGGCAAAGTTCGCCGCGTAATCGTTGGGGCAGATGTCCGGAGTGGGGGGCTCCAGTTTCTGCTCGTCATAGCTGCGACCGATTAACGGACGATGCTCGCCGGCGGCGGTGAGCGCGATGCCTGGGGCCCAGCCTTTTTCCGTCAGTCCACAATGGTAGCCGTGCTCCGCGAGTGCCGCGGGGAAGGTCTTGAACTCAGGAGGAAAGAATCCGCCGTGGTTGCCGGCTTCCTTCAGCTGCCAGGAGTTGCGTCCGGTGAGGACGGCGGCACGGGAGGGGGCGCATTTCGCGTTCGGGGTGTAGGCGTGGTCGAACAACAGCCCCTCGGACGCCACGCGGTCAAACGCCGGCATGTGGACCCAGGAGCAACCGTAGGCGGCGGCGTGGCCGTAAGACCAGTCATCGGCGAGGGCGAAGAGGATGTTGGGGCGGTCAGTCAAAAAGGGGGAGGGAACTTGTGTATTCAGCAGGGCAAGGAGGTGGAATCATGGGAAAACAATCCCACCGGTTCGTTCGTTGGACCGTAACGGAAATCCCCGGTCGCGACCCTATGCGCGCAACGATGTGCATTTCACGAGCGTTGGCCCCGGGGCAGGTGTCGGTTCTGGTCTCGCCGCACCTTGGTCTGATGGCTGGTCCTTTCTGTCTGTTTCCCGCCCCGCAACCCCATTCCCCGTTACAGTCC
Organism: uncultured Opitutaceae bacterium; assembly: GCA_937128785.1. Lineage (GTDB taxonomy): Bacteria > Verrucomicrobiota > Verrucomicrobiia > Opitutales > Opitutaceae > Actomonas. The sequence continues at coordinate 5,638 of CAKZMS010000526.1, forward strand.
TATCGGCGCCGGTTGGGCGATGTCGGGCAACGACCTTTGACTGCCATGAGTCCTGAAGATCCCGAATCCGTGAAATCCCCCTCATTTAACACTCTCCTCGGTGGAGTCCTCTTGGGCTGTGCCGTTCCGGAAATGTCGGCTGGCGACAAATCGCCGGTGACTGAAAGACTCTCCGCCCGTTCCGGGGTCTCCGTGTTCCAAGCTTGGAACCCCATCGATATGCCAGACGAGTTCCCCCTGTGGACCAATGCGGATCGCCTGCGCGCCGCCGCCCAACACGACGTCCTTTGGGAAGAGCCGGTGAGCCAACTGGGCTTCAATACCGCGCTCGTGCTCGGGGCTGAATGGGAGGGTAAACATGCCGGGTTGGCCACGAAGTTTACCGATGCCACTGCCGCCAAGGCTTTGGCCAACCGCGCCGCTATGCTCGAGATGAATCCCAGTATGATCTTCCTGTTGGAGGTCCGCTGGCGCGATGCCCCGGGAAGTTTCGCCCCGGAAGACAGCCCCTTCTGGCAGCGCAATGACGACGGCACGCGCGTGCTGGGGTGGGACAATGGCCCCGAGCCCTACTATCTCCTCGACCCGGAGAACTCGGAGTTCCAGGCCAAC
>CAKZMS010000527.1 GCA_937128785.1 uncultured Opitutaceae bacterium
CAATAGCGTTGATCACTTCCATCTCGGGCTCAGATTCCACGTTGAACTGACGGATGCCGCCGGTCAACGCGGTGCGAATCTCATCCGCTGTTTTGCCAACGCCCGAGAATACGATCTTGTCGCCCGAAACCCCTGCGCCCTTGGCCCGCAGATATTCCCCGCCCGAGACCACATCCATCCCCGCGCCCGCCTGCGCCAGCGTCTTCAGGATCGCCTGATTGCTGGCCGCTTTCATCGCATAGCAGACAAGGTGGTCCATGCCGTCCAGCGCGTCATCAAACAGCTTGAAATGCCGCAGCAGGGTCGCTGTGGAATAAACATAGAACGGAGTTCCGACCGCGGCTGCGATCTCGGAAATCGGGACATCCTCGGCGATCTTTTTGACTATTCGATGCTGATTGGGGCGACCGGGAAGATCCACGCCGGTCTGCACCCCTACACGGATATTCGCAGTCCGATGCAATCGGCCACCTACCTGTTCAACGCCCTGACCGAATCAGTATTTGGCCGCAGTTACCTGGGCTTGACCTGGGGAGGCTTGATCCAGGCCTTGGGCGGCGGCGGCCTGATATTTTGGATCACCAAAAAACAAGGAGGCGCCGTTGTTGCTGTTGCCTTCACGGCTGCGATGGTTCTCGGCGGGTTGATTCAACACGTGGTGTTTTTCTACAACCCCATCGGCATTGCCTGCGCGGCCATCGTCGTCATCGGACTGTCTCGGCAGCCCGGCTTGGATCAACTGCGTCAGCCCACGACTTGGTTGATCTTCGGTGCGCTCATTGTCAGTGGATTGAACAAACTTAATTTCCACGGATTTACGATGGCGGTAGGAGCGACGTTGTTGCTACTGGCGAAGACTCAGGGGGAGCTGAATTGGAAACGGTTCGGCCAACAAATCGCCCTGTTGGGCCTGGCCGGATTGATGCTACCATTGCTCTTCGAACTGGCTTGGACCGGCGCCTCGCTCGCCACGTGGTTTGAAAACGTGATCACCCGGCCATCCGAACGACACGAGTCGATGGCGCGCTGGAGCGATCTCGGCATTCTATTTCATCCCGCTTCCAATTTTTATCATCACCTTTTGTTTCCCTTCCTGGGAGGACTGGGAACTCTCGCCGTGGGTATCGCCACAGGTTGGAGCCTGTTGGCCGGTAATAAACCCAAGCCACTCCCGGCGAATGCCGTTCGACTGATCCTGGCCCTGGGGGGGATCTTCAGCAGTTGCCTGCTGATGGTGACCAACAATGAAACGCTTTCCCTCACCAGCCTGCCTTTCCTGATCATCACGATGGCCCTGGTGTTGAGCCATGCCGGATCCGGCCATTCATTCTATCGCCTCTCAGTTTTTGCGGTCGTGGCCTGTATTCCGTGGGTGATTAACGGAGGTTACTCGGCCTGGCATGGCTCCCGGGTCTACTACGGACTCCACGGACCCGACCGGAGCGAGTTTCAACGCGTGGACACCCCGTCCCTTCCTCTTCGCGACTTCGAGGGCGTGCGCTTCCATCCGGACAGACTGACGCAGTTGAAGGCGCTCGCTTCAACCTTGGTGGAAATGGAATCCCCGCAAGGAAAGCTCCCGGGCGTGGCATTCGGATCCGCCCTGGAATGGCTCGAACGCGCCTATCCCGATAACATCGTGCGTAACATGCCGGTCTGGTTTCACCACGGCACTACCCTGCGTGACGGTGACCTAGACTGGTTCGCTCACTACTTGTCCACCGCCCAAGCCGATCAGCTTCTCGTCCA
>CAKZMS010000528.1 GCA_937128785.1 uncultured Opitutaceae bacterium
TGGCGCGTAGGGCGGAAGGATTGGGGTAGGGCAACTCCTGCGGAGACTGGGCGCCCCAGTTGGTTTCACTTTGGCGGTCCGACCATCCATCGTTGTAGCCCGCGTTGGCGATTGAGAGGAGGGTCGAGCCATCGTCCAAGCGAATGGGAGGCCCGGGCGTGATGCCGCTGAAATCACCGCCATAGCCCCAGTCCCAACTGGTATCTTCGTTGTCTCCTCCATCCGTGGTCAGCACCAGGATGCCATCCTCTCCCGGGGGCAGTGCGATCGTCACGTTATGTTGCCCTCGATCCTCCACATGGTTGAACGGGCGCAATATCCGGTTCCAAAGGGGCAGCGTGGTTCCGTCCGGTTTTTCGATAAACACGTTGAATCCCATGCCACTGCTGTGGCCCTGATCCCCGGCCTCATACGCACCCGAGTCCACCCCGTAGTTGAAGGAAAATTCCATCAAATTGGCCGGTCGCCGCCAGCTGATGCGGGCGGGGGCGTGTAGCAACCAGAAGCCATCACCTGATCGGGCGTAAGCCGGTCCGCCGGGATCGATCGCCGGCAAGGCCTTCTCGCCAATGAATAGATTCGGCCCCCGCGTGAGTCCCTCAAGTTGCCCGAACAAAACGTGGTCATTGTTCGCGTCCCCGACTGCTCCCGTGGTGAAACGAATTTCCAGATCACCTTCGATGAATTCTGCCAGCTCAACATCCTCGAACTGGAGGTGCTGATCGCTGCCGCGGAGTCTCGGTTCCATCCGTCGTCTCCACAGCAGTGATTCGACGTTATCTTCGTTTATCTCGTAGATGGAAATGTCGTAGCCGTCACTGTAGAACATGACCGAGGGAGAAATTCCGTGGGCGAACGTGAGCCGGCGGACCCCGGCGGGGACGGGATAGCGTAGCTGGCCCGGGGCCACGAGGTTCCAAACATCATCGTGGGCAGCGAACGCGGTGACCTCCGGATGGTAGCTGGCCACCTCGGTTGGAGCGATGGTGGTGCGCTCAAACCGCAGGGCGGGGCGCACCGGTTTACTCAGGTTTTGACTTCGCACAAACGAAGCGAAATCAAATGGAGCGCTGCGAATCCAGGTGCCGTCGCTGCGTTCCGCCAGCACCTCGACGTTGGTCATCGCGAAAGGATTGGGACCCCAAAATCCTACGGCCACGGGCAGGGCGGTGACATAGCGCAATTCGTGTTGGGGGGCCCCATCCACCAGCAGGATTAGCCGTTTCACCCCCGCGTCTCCATGGACGCGGATCATGGGCTCGCTGCCGGCGCGCAAGTCGGCCTGGCCGGCAATTTGGAGTTCAATGGGGAGGGCTTCAGGATCCGGTAATGACTCCGTTACATCGGTGACTGGTTGGAGGCGGCGCAGTAGCCGCATGCGATGCTGCTGCGTCGTCGCGGTGGCCACTTCCGCATAGTCGGCGGTGACCCGCGGCCAAAGCCACTCTCGTTGCTCAATGGGGAATCTCGCGTAGCCGCGGAGCACCCCCGTATCCACGATGACGGCGGGGGGATTTGCACTGAAGTCCGTTTCGAATTTTTCCTGGGCGCCCGGCGAAATGCCGTTCGAAACGTCTTTGAACGGATCCAAGTTGGTCCACGCGATCAGCCCGGTGAGGTAGTTCGTGTAGATAAATCGAGTGGCGGGTGCGCGTTGGGCGAAAAAATACACTTCCGGAAAATAGCCCCAAACGAAGACGGACTCGCCCGGATCACTAAACTCCTTGGCCAGCAGACCCAACGGATGGGGTTGTCCATCGGTGCCTTCAATCTCCCGATTTATCTGCACGTTGCGCACGCCGACCGAAATGAGCAGGGCAGCAATTAACCCGCGTTGGATCCAGCGGTTCCATGGTGCCTTGACCCAGCTGTTCAGGTGAGTGAAAACCCAACCAATCGCGAGGCTGAGCCCGGGAATAATCTGTTCACTGTAGTGGGCAAAGTCCCGGCCGCTGAGCGTGGTGGAAACCAGCCCCGAGGCGGTCCAGCCCAAGATAAGCCAAGGCAGCAATTCGATGGGGTCTTTCCGGCCAAGTTGGGGCAGGGCCCGGATGAGCAGCATCACCGCCGCCACGATGCCCAGCAGTCCCAAAACCGGAGCATTGTACAGGGCCATCGAAAAGGGTTTTTGGACGCACGCCATCCTCTCCCAGAAAGGCACCTC
>CAKZMS010000529.1 GCA_937128785.1 uncultured Opitutaceae bacterium
TGGGACGGGTTGTCGATCAGTTTGGCCGGATCGATATCCTGATCAACTCGGCCGGAATTACGGGCCAGACCAACCTTAAGACCCATGAAATCGATATGGCGGATTTCGCCCGGGTCATGGCGGTCAATGTGCATGGCATCATGCATACGTTCAAAGCCGTTGTGCCTCACATGTTGGCGGCCGACTACGGCCGCGTCCTGAACGTGGCCTCCATCGCCGGCAAGGAAGGCAATGCGGGCATGGCTTCATACTCCGCGTCCAAGGCGGCCGTGATTGGCCTGACGAAGTCGCAGGGTAAGGAATACGCGAATACGGGACTGACCATCAACGCCATCGCGCCCGCCGTAGTGCGTACAGAAATTGTTGCCGCCATGCCGGATGAGCAGGTCGATTACATGACCGCCAAGATTCCGATGGGACGGTGCGGCACGGTGGAAGAATTCGCCGGCCTGGCGGAATACGTGGTCTCGGCGGAAAACAGCTTTACCACCGGCTTCTGTTTCGATCTTACCGGCGGTCGATCGGTGTATTGAGCCGCCGCCCTCGTGATGCAGCTTTCCCTCATTGTACCGGCCTTCAACGAGGCGGGGCTGTTGCAGGATACGCTGCAACATATTCAGGATGCCTCCGCGGTGCTTGAGGCTCGGGAGTGGGAGACGGAAGTCATCGTGTGCGACAACAATTCCACCGATGCGACAGCCGAGATCGCGCGCACCTGCGGGGCCCAGGTCGTATTTGAATCGGAGAATCAAATCGCGCGGGCGCGCAACCGTGGGGCCGAAGCTGCCACCGGGGATTGGCTGTGGTTCATCGATGCGGACTCGCAGCCCTCGCGAGAATTATTTGCCGCCGCGGCCAATGAAATGGAGCGCAATCGCGCCGTCGCCATCGGCACCACGCTGGAGTTCGAAAATGTGGATCCGGTGTTTCGGTTTGTCGCGGGAATCTGGAAGGCCTGGAGCCTGTTATGGTCGCACATGGCGGGATCTTTTATCGTGGTGGAGGCGTCGGCTTTTCGCGAGATCGGCGGATTCTCCCACGAATTTTTTGCCGGCGAGGAACTGGATCTATCGATCCGGCTGCGCCGTTGGGGGAAGGCTCAGTCTCCTCGCCGCACCGTCAAAGTATTGCGCGGTGTGCCGCTCCTCACCTCGGGTCGCAAGGCCCGGCTTTATACGTGGGGCGAGAGCTTGCGGTTTTTGGTGCGGGTGTTGCTCTCTCCTTTCGGCACGATGAAGCGCCGCGAGGCCTGTTTCATTTGGTATGACGGCCGCCGGGAATAACGGGATATTCTTTCGGTCGGCCCAGAATCCTTCATCCTCTCGCTATGCTCGTTTCCACCGCCACGCTTGCCGAACATATCTCCGATGATCAGTGGGTCGTCTTTGACTGTCGTCATGATCTCATGGACCCGACGAAAGGTCGGGAAGCCTATGATGTGGGACATCTCCCGGGCGCTCACTTTGCTCGGGTCGATGAGGATCTTTCCGGCGTCAAAACGGGGACCAACGGACGTCATCCGTTGCCTGATCCGGCGGCCTTTGCCGTGTTCCTGGCGAGTAAGGGCGTGGGCCCGGGTTGCCGGATCGTGGCTTACGATGACGTGGGCGGACAATATGCCGCTCGCCTCTGGTGGATGTGCCGCTGGCTCGGTTGGGCCGATGTGGCTGTCCTTGCTGGCGGCCTACCCACATGGTTGGCGGAGGGAAGGTCGCTATCGACCGACCAGCCCACGGCATCGACCGGGGAAGTCGTCGTCTATCTTAAAACCGACCTCCTTGCATTGGTCGGAGAGGTTGAGGCAGCGATCGTTGATTCTTCGGCCGTAGTCGTCGATGCGCGGGCCCCCGAACGTTACCGGGGGGATGTCGAGCCACTTGACCCCGTGGCAGGTCACATCCCCGGCGCGCTGAATCGGTTCTTTGAAGCCAATCTCAACGATGATCTCACCATGAAATCGCCGGAGGATCTGAAGGTGGCATGGGCGGAGAATCTGGCGGGTCGGCAACCGAACGAGATTCTCCACCAATGCGGCTCGGGAATCACTGCCTGTGTTAATCTGCTGGCCATGGAAGTTGCTGGCCTGTCCGGATCCCGCCTGTTCGCCGGTTCCTGGAGTGAGTGGGTAGGCGATCCGAGCCGCCCCGTCGCAACCAGAGATCAGTAAACCACGGTGCGCGTCTGCGCGCCGCTCTTGCGCTCCGCTACCCAGGCAATGGCCTTGTCGATGGCGGCTTCGTCAACGTGGTTGGCCAGGACGGTTTTGAACGACGAATGCTCGTGCAGTTGATCAAACGGCGGCAGGAAAAGTACCTTTGATGCATCCAGCAG
>CAKZMS010000530.1 GCA_937128785.1 uncultured Opitutaceae bacterium
GAGGCTCTCCCGAGGTATTGGGCGACACCATCATCGTCGACAGTCAGGTCCACGAAATCATCGGCGTGACACAACCGGGTTTCCAATACCTCGATCGCCGTGATCGTTTTCTGATCCCGTTGGCTTCCGATCTCGAAGACCGTGAGATTACGCGTCGCCACAGCAACAACCAGATGCAAATCATGCGGCTCAGCGCAGGGGTTTCCCTCGAACAAGCCCAGGCTCAGATCGACGCCCACAATGCGGAACAACTCGCCATCGATCCTTATGCGGAACTCGTTCAGGAAGCCGGTTTCCGCTCCGTGGTGCAGTCCTTGAAAGAGGATGTGGTGGGTGACATCCGTCCCACTCTGCTCCTGCTACAAGCCGGGGTAACCGGTCTGCTGCTGATCGGTGCGGTCAATCTCGTGAACCTGCTGTTGATTCGAACCCACGGGCGGGCCAAGGAGTTCGCCATTCGGCAGGCGCTCGGGGCCGGTCGCGCCGATGTCATCGGCAGCATCGTGGCCGAGTGTTTGCTCCTGGCCGCGGTGGGCGGAGTGCTCGGGCTCGCCGCCGGTGCCTTCGGCATCAAGTTGCTGGCCTCCCTGGGCACCGATCAACTGCCCCTCGGCACGACCATCATTTTCGACCAACGCCTCGCCGTCGTCAGTCTCGCCGCTTCGCTTGTCGTCGGCTTGTTGCTGGCGCTGCCCATCATCGCGGTGAGTCTGCGCACCCGGTTGGCGCCGGTCTTGCAAGCCGAGTCCCGCGGAGGGACCATCAGCCGATCAGCTCAGAATGTGCGTCACATCTTTATGGTCGCCCAGATCGCGTTGACGTTTGTGCTGCTTTCCGGGGCCGGTCTGCTGGGGTTGAGTATGAAAAAGGTGATGGAAACGTCGCCCGGTTTCGAACCGGAGAACGTGCTCACCGGTTCGATCGACATGGTCTGGCAGAACTACCAAGAAGGTGAAGACCGCGAGGCCTTTCTCGCTCGCCTGCTGCCGGAGTTGCGGGCCCTGCCCGGCGTGAGTGCGGCCGCCCTTACCACCGCGGTGCCTTTCGGCGGAAACTACAGCGACAACGTCACCATCGTGGAGGGCAAGGAGCGCGCGCCCGGCGAGTCGCTGCGCACCCATTCCACCATCGGGGTCTACGGGGACTATTGGTCAGTGATGGGCATCAGCCTGGTCGAGGGCCGTCTCCTCAACGACGCCGATCAATTAGGCGAACAAAAGGTGTGTGTGGTGGATGAAGCCCTGGTGCGGCGCTACTGGGCCGAGGGCGAAAGCCCCATCGGTCATCGTCTGACCAACGACGTGGAATTTAATGAGGAGGACGCCATCACCATCGTGGGGGTAGTCGCCACCAACAAAATGCGGGAGATGACGGAAACCCATCCGCTCGGCACCATTTTCCACCGCTACCAACAGTACGGCGGAGGCGGCATGATCATTGTTTTGCGCACGGAAATGGCGCCGGAAGCCATGGCCCCTTCCCTGCGGCAACTTGTTTTGAAACTCGATCCAACGATGCCCGTGGAGGACATCCAGGTCATGCAGAGCCGTTTGGATGACAGTCTGGTCGCCCGGAAATCTCCGGCGGTCCTGGCCGGACTCTTTGCCGGGGTAGCCCTGCTCCTCGCTTCGGTCGGAACCTACGGCGTGCTGGCCTATGCCGTGGGTCAACGTCGTCGCGAGATCGGGGTGCGCATGGCATTGGGAGCCCTGCCCTCCCAGATTCTTTCCCAGTTTCTTTCCCTCGGCACCAAGATGCTGCTCTTCGGTGTGGTGCTGGGGGTCGGCGGAACCTGGGCGGCCGGACGGGCCATGCAAAGCGTGCTGTTTGAGGTCGAGCCTTTCGACCTCACCATCGTCCTGCTCGCCGGCGTGGTGATGTCCCTCGTGGTCATCGCTGCCAGCCTGCTGCCTTCACGTCAGGCCTCGCTGGTTTCCCCGAACGAGGCGCTCCGCGACGAATAGCTCAGTTCAGCTCGTCAACTCGGCCGCCGCGGCTTGATCCACCAGCCAAACCGTCTTGTCGGCGCAGGTCTGCAGGATCTTGGCCGGTGCGTCCAGCAAAGCATCCTCGCCTTCAAATACCCGCTTTAGGGCGGTGGCTTTACCGGCCCCGAGAGCCATTACCACCACCAGACCGCAGGCTTGCAGGCCGGTGGGCGTAATCGTGAGTCGCCAACCTTTTTGGGGCGTATTCACGGCGGCGTAAAAAACGCCCCCGTCGGACTCGAGCAGCTCACTGCCCGGAAAGAACGATGCGGTGTGCGCATCATCGCCCATCCCCAGAAAGCAGACATCGTAGGCTTTGCCGGGCGGGTTGAGCAGTTGCATCGTCCGCCGATAAGCTTCGGCGGCAGCCTCCGGCTCGTAGGCGACGACCCACGGATGACGGTGTTCCACCGGCACCGACGTCGGCGCGAGCAGCTTGCGTTCGGCGTTGCCAAAATTGCTGTCGTCACTGGACAGTGGCACGCAACGCTCATCGCTGACCGTGAAGTGCGTGTTGGCCAAAACCTGCTCGGCGATGGCTCCATTTTCAGCCGCCCAGGTGTACCAGGCCTGCGGCGTGGACCCTCCAGTGAAGGCCCAGGTGAAACTCGCGCTCTCACTGGCCTGATGTTGCGCGGCGGCCAGCTTCACGGCTTCGGCAAATAGCTCCATTTTTTCGCCAACGATCAGTCGGCCGTAATCGGTTTGGTTCTCAGTCATGGACAAAGGGGAAAAGCAAAAGAAGGTCGCTTCGGAAAGCGCGGCCGCCGCCGGCAACAAGTGCCTGGCGGTGGTCAGCTCGACCCGGCCCTGGCCGAGGTCCGCCGCAAATTCAGCATGATTCGCCGCCAAGTCCGCCCGCCATTTGAAATAGCGATCGTCGCCGTAGCAGAATTCGACGGCAAAATCCTCGATACCCTTGGCGGCGCTGGGTTGAACCACCGCCCCGCAGTCGGCGGCCATGCCACATTGCTCCAGCCGCCGGCGGAACCACTCCAACAGGACCCGGGCTTCCGGCGCGTATCGCTCGCGATGATACAGTTTTACCTGTCGGAGACCGCGGACGAGTTTTTCCGGCGCGAATCCACTGAGGAACTGCCCCAGGGATTGCCGCACCGGCAGCAACCGCGCATCGACCAGATCGCGAATCGCTTCGGGCTGGGGCCATGGATAGGATACCGCGTCCGCGGAGACGATGGCCGTATCGAACACCACCCGCTTAGCGTGACTGAGGAGAAAGTTGTAATCGGCGAGACGCGCACTGTCGGAAAACCGATGCGCCCAGTAGTAGGTCGGCAGGTCGGTGGAGAGGCAGATCGAAACCTGATTTTCCAAAAACCTTCGTGAGCCCATGGGATATGACAGCACCACGAACTCCACACAACGCGTGTCGTCCTTGGATTTGCCCAAGAAGCACTCCCCGTAAACCTTGGCCCGCATCTCCGAGGCCGGGTCTTCGTGCTTCAGCGGGCAAAGCACGACCACCCGGCAGGGATAGCGCTGCGAGAATTCCTTGATGGTCTCAAACTGCCTCACGGCATCGGCGGCCTCGGTCGCGAAACCAAAGTGCAGAACATAGTTCATCTGCATCGCTCGAGCCGACTCTTGCTGCGGTTGATCCGCGGCGAGACCGGGAGACTCCCACATGCGGGTGAGGCTCGGTTTGATCTCGCCGACCGGCACTTCAATACCCGGCAGAGACTCAAATACGGTAGGCATGGATCGGAAAAATAGCAGTCGCTGCTTCTGACGCTTCGTTCTGCAGTTTGATACTTGTCACTGGATACTGGTTACTTCGGGCCGAAGGTGCGGCTACGGTTGGCGCCAAACGTGACCGTTGGCGGCGAGCAAGGCCGCGGCATTGTCCGGGCCCCACGAGCCGGCGGGATAGGCATCCATCCCGTCGCGCTTGGCTTCGGCCCAGGCCTCCAACAGCGGAGTGTAAAGCTTCCACGAGGTCTCCGCCTCATCGCCGCGGATAAACAGCGTGCCGTCTCCGATCATCGCATCCAACACGAGACGCTCGTAGGCTTCGGGGGTGTTGGATCCGAACGTCGTGCTGTAACGGAAGCTCATTTTGACCGGCTGGGTGCGGGTTTCGAGTCCCGGCACCTTGCCGTTGAGGATCATGCTGAGCCCTTCGTCAGGTTGGATTTGAAAAGAGAGGGTGTTGGTCGCGAGATCGAAACCGCCCCCGGCAAACAGGGTTCCCGGCGGGCGTTTGAATTGAACGGCGATTTCGGTCACGCGGCGGGCCATGCGTTTACCGGAACGCAGGTAGAACGGCACGCCCTGCCAACGCCAGTTGTTGATCGAAAGTTTGATCGCGGCATAGGTCTCGGTGCCGGATTTTTCCGCAATGCCCTCCTCCTGCAGATAACCGGGCTCGGGTTTGCCCGCGATCATACCATCG
>CAKZMS010000531.1 GCA_937128785.1 uncultured Opitutaceae bacterium
AGGGGCGGTCGCCGCCGTCTTGCTGTTGGGAGGCGGGCTGACCGCGTTGCAGACCGCTTCCATCACCACGGGACTGCCCTTCGCCATCGTTCTGCTGTTCATGGTGTGGAGTCTGGGTATGGCGCTGCGGCAGGATGTGTCTGCCCGGCGACGAAAGAGGGACTGATCCGCTGCCCCCGGCTCTGCGGCTTAACGGTGGCCGATCTGCACCGGATTGCCGGAGCCGTTTTGGCCACTCCGCCGCGCTCGGCTCAGCGGAGTGTCGCAGGCACGTTCCGGGCTGACGGGGTTGAAGCGCCAGTCCCCCAAAAAAACGACCGCCTCGGGTGAGGCGGTCGGAGAAAGAAGAAGAAACGAATCGTCGGGCTCTGATCAGCCGAGCATGTCGGCGACCATCTCGCGTTCGCCGACGAGTTCGGCGTTGGTGGCGGCGAGTTTCTGTTGGGAGAACGCGTCGCTGAGATCGTTGTCGGTGATGACTTCGTAGGATCCCGGAGTGGTCGTGCGCACGGGCATACCGGCCCAGACGTTGGGATCGAAACCGTAGGCACCTTCGCTTTTCACCGCGACGGAGTGCACCGCGCCCGGGGTCATGAGATCACGCACGTGATCGACGAGGGCGTTGGCGGCCGAAGCGGCGGAGGAGAGGCCCCGGGCCGCGATGATGGCGGCACCGCGCTTGCCGACGGTCGAGCAGAAGTCGCCTTCGAGGTAAGCCTGATCGTTGATGACTTCGGCGGCGGGTTTGCCGTCGATGGTGGCGTGGGCAAAGGCCGGATACATGGACGGGCTGTGGTTGCCGTAAATGTAGATGTCCTTCACGGCGGTCAGGTCGACGCCGGCCTTCTTCGCGAGTTGGGCTTGGGCGCGATTCTGGTCGAGGCGGACCATGGCGGTGAAGCGATCGGCGGTGAGGCGCTTGGCCTTGGACGCGGCGATCATGACGTTGGTATTGGCGGGATTGCCGACCACCGCGACGCGGGCGTCTTCGGCGGCGACGCGATCGATGATCTCGCCCTGACCGGTGAAGATGACGCCGTTGCCCTTGAGCAGGTCGGCGCGCTCCATCCCGGGGCCGCGGGGCTTGGCGCCGACGAGGAGCGACCAGTTGGCGTCCTTGAAGCCGGTCTCGCCGTTGTCGGTGAGAACCATGTCCTTGAGGAGCGGGAACGCACAGTCGTCGAGCTCCATGGCGACGCCTTCAAGCGCCTTCATGGCCTTTTCGACCGGGATCTCGATCATTTGAAGAATCACCGGTTGGTCCGGGCCAAACATTTGACCGGAAGCAATGCGGAAGAGGAGGGAGTAGCCGATTTGGCCGGCTGCACCAGTTACTGCGACTCGAATGGGAGTTTTCATAGTTCTAGGAGAAAGATGGGGTAATTAACCACAAGGGGAGGGGGGACGACACGCATGAATTGCGGTTTTTGCAGCGAAATCACAGATTTCGACCCGGGGGATGGGTGGAAATTCGCGTCCGGGGGTGGACGAATCCCACTCGGTGAGTAACTCCCTAAATGAGCCCTGTTCTAAGTAATCATAAAAAACTTAGTATTATCCTAACAGTTTGTTCGATTTTGGCTATACCACTGCGTGCCCTGAACACATCCGGTGTTTTCAGTCCGGATGTGAAGGCGGAAACGAAAGCGCTGGAATACCGTCTGAGCACTCTGCCGGGTGAGTCCCCGACCCAATGGGCCCAGCGTATTCACTACCAGCAAGCCATCGATGATACGTGGCGTTGGCGCGTGATTGGGCTGTTCTTCGATCCGGGTCGCGGGGGTGGGGAGTTTCGCTACGCCCGCTTCGAGTTGATGCAACCGTTCCTCGCGAACGAAAAGGCGGGTTGGGACAGCGCCATTCGCTACGAATTGCAATTGGCCGATACGGACAACCAACCATCCCGGGGGCGGGTTGCTTGGACGGGAAAATGGAACTGGGGCGAAGGCTGGGAGTTTCGAGCCAACATCTTGCTGGGCTTACAGTTTGGTGAGCGCTCCCATGACGGAGTGCTGGTGGAGCACCGCACGCAATTCACCGGGGCGTTGAGCGATTCGTGGCGGCTTGGGGTAGAGTCTTTTCACGATTTTAACGACACGCGGGCGTTCGGCGCGTTCGACGAGCAGGAACACCAGCTGGGACCGATCTTAAAGGGCAAGTTCGGCGGGGGTTGGTCTCTGGCGGCGAGCTGGTTGTTCGGCGTTTCGGATAATGCCGACGACAACGATTTCCGGATCCACCTGATCCGGAGTCTGTAACGATTGCCTGTTCAGGGGCGGGTCAGGAGCACGGCCCAATCTTGACCGGGTGCATCCGGTGGTCCGCCGAGTTCGACCACCGAACCGGCATCGATCTGATTGACGCTGGTTCGTTGTAAGTCGCCGCCATGGCGGGGATCGAACCATCGGACTTCGAAGGTGCCATCGGTTCCACTCAGATCGATCGCCGCGTCACCACCATCGCGCAGGTAGATCAGGTAAAGCTCACCCGGTTTGGCGAAAACGTAGTCGTCGTCGCCGGCGACGAGATCGTTGGCCGCGGTCATATCCCAGAACGGGATGTAGGTGTTGAAGAAATCGAGGGCGATACGGTTGAGCCGCCACATGTTTTCGCGGACGCGGAGGTCTTCGCTGCTCAAGTCGCTGGTGGGCGCGTTGTTTTGCCAACCGGCATACCATTCGACGCCGGCGCCGCCGGCCATGAAAACGCCCCAGAGCACGTCCTTGCGGGGGCCGTCGCGGGTCGGGTCATCGACATCCGGTCGCAGACCGAATTCCCAACCCAATGGTTCGGACATACTCACCAACCACGGGCGCCCGCCCGCGACCGACATTTCGAGGTGCTCGATAATGCGTTGGTTGTAGTCATTGTGTCGCTGGAGGGCCGGGCCCTCAAACGCCTTAAAGCCGGCCAGCTGCGGATAGATTTCTTCGATCTCGATTTCGTGAATGGTGATGGGGTGATCGTAGGGATCGAGATCGCGGATGTATTGGGCGAAGGCCTTTTGCTGGGCGGTGGTGATGCCCACCCCGACGTCGCCGCCTTTCTCGTCGGTCCAGCCGGTTTCCTCGCCGAGGTCCCAAGTCAGCGCGAGATGATGACCAAAACGGGCAACGAGTTCACGGTAGTAGAGCTTGCGGGTATCGGCGAAAGGAGCGCCGCCGTCTTCCACCTCAAAGAGGCTCTCGTTCTCGGTTTCGGTGATGAGCATGTGAATATGCAGTCCCCGGGCTTGGAGGTGGGAGAAGATCCACTCCCATTGATCGAGCTTGCTGACGTCGAAGCTGTCGCGGGTTTGCGGATCGGCCCAGGGCCAGATGTCACTGCCGTCGCCGGCGTAGGTAAACGGCATGAGGTAGATCGAATTCAGGCCTTGGTCGGCCAGATAGTTGATCAAGCCAATGATGCCCTTCGCGTCGTCGCCGTCCTCGTCGCGCCACATCGGGTCTCCCTGCTGCCAGTCATCACGGTGCGGACCGTAGTGGTGGAGTTGATCGATGCCCAGGGAGGGGAACTCCGGCGTCTTGGCGAAATCGTAGGTCCCGTCGATGCCATCGAAGGCCAAAAAGTTTTCCGGACTGCCGGCTCCGCCCATGAGGAAGAAGCGACCAGAGTCGGCGAATTGCATGTGGTGTTTGCCGACGTATTCGAGGCGACCGTGGGCGCGGAAATCCCGCGCGTTGGCATCGACCGGAAACGGGGCGATCGCGAAGCTACCGGTGGCGTCGGCGAGCGGCACCGCTTGGCCCTTCGCGTCGGTGATCGCGACCTTGTCGCCGGTCACCATCTTGGCGGCGTAGTTCCAGGTGCCGGGTTGGTCAGGGGTGAAACGGGCCTGCCATTGGTTGCCCTCACTGGCGTAGGACGAACCGGCGTGACCATCGGCCGCGAAGAATCCGGGCACGGTGTAGGTGGTGCCGGATTCGGGGTGGGTGAACTCCACGGTGAGGCGGTGATTCCAGAACGTCGCCGGATCGGCTTCCGATCCGGCGGGACCGGTGAAGGTCACGGTGATAGTGTGCCAAGTGGCGAGGGTGCCGCGCACGTCGGCGGCGACAGAAATTGTGGTGGCCAAGGCGGTGGCCAAGCTCGCAAGGAGGAAGCGTCGAAAAAGATGGGATGGGGCAATCATGGGTAAAAAGGGGAAGGCCAAGCTACACATCTGGCAGGGCGGAGCCACTCTGAGGTTGCGCTAATGTTTAGCGCAGGCGGCTCGCTATGTGGTAGTGCCGGGCTTTAGCCGGCACGGAATACTCGACGCGCAGAGCGCCGGCTGAAGCACGGCGCTACGGTTAGGCAAACCGCGGGGCGAGGGCGGCGTGGATGTCGCGGATCAGCTTTTCGGTCGTGACCCAGTCGATACAGCCGTCGGTGATGGAGACCCCATATTTGAGGGCATCGAGGGGCTGGGGAAATTTCTGGTTCCCGGCGTTCAGGTTACTCTCCACCATGGCTCCGATGAGGTCCGTGTTGCCGGCGGCAATCTGATCCAAGACATCACGCATGACCTCGGGTTGTCGATAAGGGTCCTTGGCGGAATTCGCGTGCGAGCAGTCTACCATGATGGAAGGCAGCAATCCGGCTTCACGCAGGGTATCGCCCGTCGTTTTCACATCCGCGGCGGCGTAGTTGGGGCCCGATGAACCGCCGCGCAGCACGATATGACAGTTGGGATTGCCGGCGGTGGCGACGGCGGAGGCATGCCCCTCGACGCTGACTCCCAGAAAGGTCTGGGGTTGGGCGGCGGCTTTGATGGCGTTGAGGGCGGAACCGAGGGTGCCGTCGGTGCCGTTTTTGAAACCCAAGGGCATGGAAAGGCCGGACGCCATCTGGCGGTGGGTTTGCGATTCGGTGGTGCGCGCGCCGATGGCGGACCAACATATGAGGTCGGCAATATATTGCGGTGTGATGGGATCGAGAAGTTCGGTCGCGGTGGGCAGACCCAGATCGAGCACTTCGCGCAGGAACGTCCGGGCCGTGCGCAGACCGGTGGCGATGTCGTTGGAGCCATCCAGGTGCGGATCCATGATGAGGCCCTTCCACCCCACCGTCGTGCGGGGCTTTTCAAAATACACCCGCATGACAATCATGATCCGGTCGGAAACCTCGCGGGCGAGTTCCGCGAGCTTCGCGGCATACTCGCGTCCGGCCTTGAGGTCGTGGATGGAGCAGGGCCCGATGATCAGGAGGAGGCGTTTGTCCTCGGTGAAGATGACACGATGAATATCCTCCCGGGATCGCGTGATGAATTCCGATTGAGCTGCGGTCTTGGGCAGTTCGTTAAACAGGTCCAGAGGCGAGGGAAGTTCCTCGGTCGCGATGACATTGATGTCCGACGTGCGTTGCATAAACCGGCCACGTTGAACGATCGGGGTGGCCCGGGGCAAGGCTGGGGCACATTTGCAGTTTTGAGGTGGGGTGGTCAGTCGGTTCTTGGCGAACCGAGTAATTTGGGCAAAAAGTTGGCCGGCCACCTACCCCTAAGTGACCGGCCATTTGCTTTCTTAGTTACCCCAAAACTACCGCTAGGCGGTAGAAGATGTAAATCTGATGTTGCTAAGGGAACATTTCGGACGACATTCGTCAACAAAAGTTCTCAAAAAGTTTCACTAAAATAGATAAATGCCTGAAAAAGAGCAGAATATAAATGGTAATAGTTTTGCATTAGTACAAAAATATTCCTCCGACCGACCGCTCGCAGTAGTGAAAGCCTCGGGGGAGGACGCTTTGGAATTCCTGCAGGGGCAGTTCACATCCGATCTAAGTGGTTTGCCGGACAGCGGCTCCACCTACGGGTTCCTGTTGACGCAAAAAGGGCGGGTTTTCGGCGATGTGTTCCTGCGGCGTGAGGATGAAGAAAACTGGCAAATCCTCAGTTGGAGCCTGACTTCAGGGGATTTGGTGGAGCGATTGGAGTCCTACATCATCGCCGATGATGTGGAGTTGGAGGACGAAACGGAGTCATGGATGGGCTGGAGAATTGGGGCGACGGATGAGTCGATCGCCTCTCTGGTCGAAAGCACCTCCGCTTTGGTGGTGCTGGATTGTGCCCCGGATCTGAATCTGCCGTGGAGAATGGCAGTGATTCCGCGAGGCGAAGCATTCGGCTGGCCGGAAGGTTGGGAACAGGTCGCGATCGGGAAGTTTGAGACGGCGCGGATCGATGCGGAGTGGCCGCGGGTTCCCTATGACTTGGGTGAGGGGGATTTTCCCGCAGAAGGCGGCCGGCATTTACATGCCATTTCGTTCACCAAGGGATGTTACCTAGGACAGGAAGTGGTGGCCCGCTTGGCGGCGACCGGCCGGCTGCGTCGGGGATTGGCGCGAGTCGGTGGAACGGGGTCATCGCCCGTCGGCGAAATCGAGTTGCTGCAGGGCGACAAGACCGTGGGCGAGCTCCGTTCTCGCAGCGCGTCGAAGGACGAAGCCGGCTGGGTTGGCTTGGCCATGATGCACCAGGCTCGATTCGATGAGACTCAACCCGTGGCCACCGCGGCGGGGAGACCACTCGAATTTTATGGCCTACTGAGCGATGAGGTTGGATCCGGTGATTGAACAGATGGCAGGTCCCGGCTCTCATACGCTCGTGGAAGATTTTGAACATGTGAAACGTCTTTGCCGATCTTTCGGGGCGGATGAAGCGCAGGCGGCGGTGATGGCGAAACAGCTGATGAAGCGGGCCGAGCAAATCGCCGAGGAGCGCAACTGCGATCAGGTGGAGGCGATGCGTTACCTTTTGGATATCGCGTTGAAGGGAGCCCAGGGGGAAGCGCCTCCGGGATTTGAGGGTGGTGAACCACCACCGCCGTCGGCCTGATTTACGGTTCAGGCAAAGCAGCCTTTGACCCGGAGGAGTCGGCACGGCATGACTGGGGATCAAGCATGCAAAAGCGAGTCTCCGAATTGTTCACTCAGAGTTTCGGCAGCGAGCCGAAGATCATCACCCGGGCGCCGGGGCGGATCGAATTCATCGGCAACCATACCGATTACAACGGCGGCACCGTGCTCGGCGCGGCGGTCGATTGCGGGTTGTGGGTGGCGGTGTCACCGCGCTCCGACGGCCGGCGGCGGTGGCGGTCGGCGATAGGGGATACCGTGGTCGAGACGGGCGAGGCGTTGACCAAACTCGAAGGCCACTCTTCGTGGATCAATTACCCGCAGGGCGTGATCGATGCGATGCAGGCGCACGGATTGGAGATACCGGGAGGATTTGATTACGCGGTGGAGAGCGATCTCCCGGTGGGCGCGGGATTGAGCAGCAGCGCGGCGATCGAGCTGTCGTCGGCTCTGGCGTTTCTGGAACTGACGGGGCAGGAGGTCGACCGCGAGAAACTGGTGAAGATCGGTCGGAAGGCGGAGAATGATTTTGTGGGCGTGCCCTGTGGGATTCTGGACCAAGGGGTTTCCGGATTCGGCAAACGCGATCACCTGGTTTTCATCGATTGTCGCGGACCGGATTTCTCCACCGTGCCGATGCCCGGTGGCGCTCACTTTTGGATTTTTAATACCCACACCAAACACGCCCTAGTCGACGGTCTCTATGAAGCCCGTCACACCGAGTGCATGGCGGCGGCGGCCGATCTGGGCGTGAAGCAATTGGCGGATGCGTCGCTCGAGTTGTTCCGGCAGGAGATGCATAAGCTATCGCCGACCGTGGCCAAACGGGCGCGCCACATCATCGAAGAAATCGACCGCGTGGGGAAAACGATCACGGCAATGGAAGCACAGGATCTCGATGCGGTGGGGCGCAACCTCACCGCGTCCCACCGCAGTTCCCAACATGCGTTCGAGAACAGTACGCCGGAGTTGGATTCGTTGGTCGATCAACTCACGACCATGGCAGGTGTTTATGGCGCACGCCTGACCGGCGGCGGATTTGGCGGTGCGGTCATGGCCTTGACCGACGCCCGTTTCGGTGCAGCCGAAGCCGACCAAGTTGCCCAAGTCTACCGCAGCCGCTGGGGGGCGGACCCGCAGGTTCTCCACATGCGCACGGGAGATGGCGCGGAAGTGATTCAGTCGAATCAGGCTTAGCTAGTTGCCCGAGTTGCGGCGTGCCATCATCAGATGGTCACAAGCTGGGGATGTTTTGAGTCTGCGATTAACCAGGCGGCGGTATGACGACGATCAGAGCAGCCAGCGCCGAATCGCGATGAACACGATGATGAGACCGGAGTAGGCGATAAAGAAGGGAATGATGTAGTGCTCCAGACCGATGGCCAACAGGACGGCCATGACCAAGAGCTGAAAACCCAGCCCGAACGTGGAGAGCAGGGTCATGAACCATCGGGGGAACGGGTCGCTCTGCGGAGCGTTTCGATCGAGGTGATAGATCGTCTTATCGAATACGATGTAGAGGGCATCGTAGATTCGATAGAGCACATTCACCATGCGTTGATTTTCGCCCGACATGGCAACCGGTGCCTGGTCTTCAAAGATCCGACTCGTGGTGTCTCCGGCCACACGATTGCGCAGGATCACGTAGTAGTAGTTGTATAGAGTGCCTTGGAGTTGGATTCCAATGAACGCCAATCCAACGAGCCACAGCGAATGGCCGGTGACGCTCCACAACGCGATAAGGAAGGATAGATTCAAGATAATGTCGGCGATCGAATCGTAATACCGCCCAATGTAGGAGGGCTTGTCTTTGACTCTCGATAATTCGCCATCCGCCGCGTCTAGCACCGACTTCAGGATCAAAAAGAGCCCGGCCGTGATATTAAATCCTCGGATCATGCAAACGACGGCCATGATTCCGCAGAGAACAAACCAAGTCGTGACTTGGACCGGCGTCACAGACGTCGCCTGGAGAACGAGCGCTAGTTTTCTCGCGGGCTTTCGCCCGTAGTCGGACAGATCAACGAACTGATGGTGAAGAGGGAGCTTGGGCATACACGTTCTCGCTGCCCGTGAGATCGTAGAGTGGCGGCAGCAGACCCCGCGGAGCATGCGGGGAATTCATACCACCGCAACCGTCCATGGGCTAAACGCGGCGGCAAGCCCCGGCGGCAACGTGCCTTCTGAGAGCGGTAGGCTCGATCGCGGTCGGACGGATGAGGTTTATTTTAAGCGTTTGACCCCTTTCTGAGGGCTTACGTTTTGCGCGATTTTATAGCTCCCGGGTGTCTTCGGCGGGGAGGGTGGTGGACTGGTGGTGGTTGACCGGGTCTTCGCTCAGAATTCTCACGTTGCGGATATACATGGCGCCGCCGCTGAGTTCCGGCGTGAGACTGTGGATCTGGAAGCCGATTGTGCCGGCAGCGGTTTGGTCATCCCGCAGGTGCAGGGTGGGCACGCCGTTGACCCAGATGCGGAAGGTCTCGCCGATGGCTTCGATGCGGTAGTGGTTCCACTCGGAAGGTTGGTAAGCGGCGCGGGCCGTTTCCTTGCCTTCGAGGGAGTAGAGCCAACCGCGACCGCCTTCTTCGTAGATGCCGCCGGTCCATTGGCGCTCGGATTGGTCGATCTCCATTTGGTAGCCGTGGGACTTGCCGCCCTTGATGTTGGCGTCGTGTTGGCCGCGGAGGAGGATGCCGGAGTTCAGGTCGCCAATCACTTTGACATCCAGTTCGAGAATGAAGTCAGCGTAAGTCTGTTCGGTGACGAGGTAGGTCATCGCTTCGCGGTCCTGATGAACCGCCACGATCGCGCCGTCGTCGACGAGCACGGTCGAGTTGCCGTCGACCACATCCCAACCGTCCAGCGAATGGCCATCAAAGAGGCTCTGCCACTGCGGAGAGGGAACGGGATTAAGCCGGTAGAGTTCGCCGTAGTTGGGGTCGCGGGAATTGAGGGCCACGTAGATATGACCGTCGGGTCCGCTGAGCACGTCGCGCACGCGGCCCTGGCCCTTGAGAACGATCTCATCTTTGACGACTTCGCCGTCGCGAATGACAAGCCGGTGGAGTTCCTGCGAAGCCATGCCGGCGACGAACAAGTCGCCATTCCAGTCGGGGAATTTATCGCCTTCGTAGAAGTCGATGCCGCAGACGGCGATGGAGGGATTCCAGTAGTGTTTGGGTTGGGCCATGCCCTCCTTTTCCGTGAGGTGGGTGAGGGGCGTGCCGTTGTAGTTCATCCCGTAGGTGATGGTGGGCCAGCCGTAGTTCACACCGCCTTCGATGAGGTTGGTCTCGTCGCCGCCGCGGGGGCCGTGTTCGGTTTCCCAGAGCTCACCGGTGGCCGGGTTGATATCGAGCCCCTGCGGGTTGCGGTTGCCGAGCGTCCAGAGGGACGGGTAGGCGTCGGGTTGGCTGACGAAGGGATTGTCGGGCGGGATGCGGCCGTCGTCGAAGATGCGATGAATCTTGCCGTTGGGCTTGGTCACGTCTTGCGCCATCTGCATGCGACCGCGGTCGCCGATGCTGAAGAAAAGGTAGCCGTCTTGAAACACGAAGCGGGTGCCGTAGTGGACGCCTGAGCTGGTGTGGAATTCACCGGGGACACGGAAGATGTATTCCTGGTCAATCCACTGGTCGTCCTTGATGCGACCACGCACAATGGCGGTCATACCGGCGTCTTTATCGGCTTCCTTGGCGCCGATATTTTCCGAGTAGCCGAGGTAGATCCAACCGTTTTCGGCGTAGTCGGGGTGGAGGGCG
Source organism: uncultured Opitutaceae bacterium (assembly GCA_937128785.1). Classification (GTDB taxonomy): domain Bacteria; phylum Verrucomicrobiota; class Verrucomicrobiia; order Opitutales; family Opitutaceae; genus Actomonas. Next base: position 10,602 of record CAKZMS010000531.1, read on the forward strand.
ACTTCGAGCAGTCCGCCTTGGCCGTGTTGCCAGACTTCGGGCGTGCCTTCGACGAGGTGGTTCACGCCATCGGCGTGGCGCCAGAGCGGGCCATCGCGTTGGGCGAGGAGGATGGAGTCGTCGGGCATGAACGCCATGGACCAAAGGATGTCCTCGACCTGAGTGATCTTCTCCAAGGTGAAGTTATGGTGGTCGGTGGAGAACACGCCGCCTTGGGGCTGGGTTTTGGCGGTGGTCGCGTTGGCGCGAGCGATCTGGCCCTGCTCGCGGATGTAGATCACGAGCGAGCGGATCTGTTCGTCGTCCAACACGCCTTTCCACGGCACCATGCCGAGGTCGGGGAAACCGGCGGCGATGGATTTTGTAATTTCGGCATCGCTGCTACCATGTTTCCAAAAGTCGTCGACCAAGGAGCCGCCTTGGCCGCCTTCGAGGTTCTCGCCGTGACACGATGCGCAGTAGGTTTGGTAGAGTTCGTTGACGGAGCCGGTGCCGATCCGGTTCTGGGCCGAGAGGGCGGGGAGCAGGACGAGAGGGGTGAGCAGCAGGAGACGTTTCATAAGGGTAAAGTGGGGAGTCGAGAAAAGGGACGTCTAGCTGTGATGGTTTTTGGAGGAATTGCAACCGGCGGGGTGGGCGGTGCGGAGCGGGCGTGGGTAGGGGCGCGCCGAGCAGCGGAGTGGTCGGCGCGGTTGGCCGTCAGCCTGAAGCCGGCTGAAGCACGGCGCTACGACGAGGAGACTACTCGGAGACGGCGTAGACTTCGACGATGGCAATGCCTTCCGCTCCGTCGGCGTCGGTCACCTGCGCGGTGTAGACTCCGGGCGGAAGCGTTACCAGCAAGGCGGCGTCGCCTCCGCCGCTGGTGAGCGGGAACGCGCCCACGGTTTGGGCGGTGGCGGCAATCTCACTCGCGGAACTGCCCGTGGAGTCTTCCCAGTTGTCGTTGGAGACGATGGTATCACCGTTGGCGTTGATCAAGGTGAGCACCGGGTTGGCTAGCGTGGTGCCCGGAGCGAATCCGAAGGATGCTTCGAGCTCGGGGCCGACTCCGCGGATGAGGAGGCGACGGTTGGATTCCGTCACCACGATGCCGGGCACCATGATGGAAGAACCGGAGCCGACGCGTCCGCGGGTGGAGATGTTGAGGAGCTCGGCTGCGCCAGTGTTGGCGGCTTCGTAGATTTCGACGAGAGCGATGCCGGTGCCGCCGGATCCACTCAGATGCATGCTGTAGGGACCGGGGGCGAGGTCGGCGATGAGGGCGGCGTCACTCGAACCGCTTTCGAGGGCGAAGGCCCCCAGTTGGTTGGCGAGCGCGCTGACGGCGTCCGGGTCGCTTTGATCGGACCAGTCGTCGTTGCTCAGGATAACGTCGCTCCCGGAGTAGAGATTGAGTTCGGGGTCATCGAGGGTTGTCGCGGGGTCGAGGAAGGCGTCGAGCGCCGGACCGAGACCGCGTAGCAGGAGTTGCTTATTCTGCGAGCCGCCGATGACAAAACCGGCGATGAGGATGGAGTCACCTGATTCAACCGGACCTCGGGTTGACAGATTTGACAGCCGGCCATCGGAAGTGGGCGCAACGAACTCCAGCATCTGGCCGGAATCCCAGCGTTGCTTGGCCGGGATGGTGTAAGTGCCGGGCACCTGCTCGGGTCCCATCGACGGCCAGGGATCCGTGATGTTCCAGAAAGTCGGGGCGGTGGTATAGAAGTAGGAAGACGCAACGGTCTGTGTCTCGCCCGAGCGCCACTGGAGCGTGCCGCCCTCGTTGTTGCCGTGCACGTAAGCGCCGGTGGAGGTGCCGTCGACAATCACAAACGGCGAGGTGGGCGACACCAGTTCGTTGCCGAGGATATTTTGGTTCTTGGTCCCGTCCTCGATGAGGATGCGCTCGGCGGTCGTGCGATTGCGGAGGTAGGTGTTATTGGGACCGATCGGTCCCCAGTAATCGGACGCGTGGATGACGAGGGCGATGTTGCCCTCGATGAGATTACCGAAGGCGTAATGGCCGTGACCGGAGATGTCCTTGGCGACGGTCGAGCCCTCCTGGTTGCCGTCGGTCGAATAGTTGTAGGCGATCACGTTACCGTTGGCGCCTTCCTTCCAGATCATGGCGTGGCGGAGGTTTCGGAAGACGTTGTTTTCGACGAGGGTGTGGGTGGTCGTGTCCTGCAGGAGCACGCCGTAACCATGCCCGCCACCGTCGTGGCGGTAGGCGTCGTTGAAGTAGGAGTCGCGGACCTCGAGATTGGCGGAGCCGGAGATGGCCACATGGGAGCGCATCGCCATGAGGCTGTGGACATTCTTGATCCAGCAATTGACCGTGCGGCGGAAGTCGAAGTTGAACCGACCGGGAGATCCCAGGGCGTTATCGAGCGTGAAGTTTTCGAAGCCGACTCCGCTGACCGGACCGAGCTTTTGGGCGGTCGGATTGGGCCAGGTGAGGTCGAGATGCAGGGGTTGGTGAATGATGACGCCGCTCGCCGTGACGGAACTGATTTGCACCACCTGACCCACGACGCGGTCGGCCCAGCCGCTACCGTTGTCGATGGTCGCTTCATAACCCGGAATATCGCGGATGGTGGCCATCGCCTCGGGATCGTTGTCCTGTCGGATCCACAACCAATCGCCCGCGCTCAGTCCGCTGGTGGAGTCGAGCGTGATCGTGGTGGACCCCTTCGTGAGACCACCGGTGATGTTCTTGGCGGAGCCATCGTTGAACCCGGAGATATCAAACAGCCCGGTGTCCTCGTTGGCGGGGTCTTTGAAGAGCAATCTGGTCAGGTTGGTGCCGGCGCCACGTAGAACGACGCCGGGGAGGGTACGGGATGATGTGCTCCGAAAGTTGACGCGATCCTCAAACAGGAAGGTGCCGGCGGGGAAAACAATCACGGTATCTTCGGTGAGATCGTCGATTAGGGATTGGAGGAGGTCGCTGTTGTCGGACAGGCCGGTGGCGTCACCGCCGGCGGCCGCAAAGTCGATCGTATTGGCGTAACTGGGGATGCCGTTTTGCACGCCGGCCTGGGTCCAATCGATCAGCCGGGCGCTGAGGTCAATGGGGTCGGCGCCACCGCCGGACCCCGTGGTCAATTCAACGGTGAAGTCATCCACCAGAAGATCAAGCTGGGTCGAGCCGGCCCCAAAGGTGAAATTGGTGAACTCGCTGATTTCTCCACCCACGGTGGCGGTGGACGTCTCCTGCTGCAGGTTGCCATCCCAGTAAAAGCGCAAGGTGTTCTGGGAATTGCTTTGGCGCTCAATCTCGATGCGCACGGTGTGCGCGGCATTGTCGTTGAGCGTCCAACCCGTGCCGTTGCCGACCGTGACATCGCCTCTGCCGCCCAAGGCGCTGTTGCCAGCGTTGTCGAGGTCGCGGAAAATCCGCATGCCGGTTTCGCCGCCGACTCCGCCGCGGAAGTAGAACCCGTCCCAGCCCTCGGTGATCGTGGTCCACCCGTTGCCGGCGGTGGAAGCGTTGATGGGTGAGCCGTTGTTATGGTGCAGACCGAACCGGATGCCGCCGTCCTTC
>CAKZMS010000532.1 GCA_937128785.1 uncultured Opitutaceae bacterium
CCGGCCGTCAGCGTGGTGACCAGCAGGGCTTCCGGACTGCCGATTTCTCCCCGCCAGACCTCGACTTCTCCGGACTCGATCAGGTGAATGTGATCGTTGATCTGACCGGCGGTGAGCAAGGTTTGGCCGGCTGGCCAACGCTTTAGGGGGAGGGAATCTCGGAGGGACTCGGCTTCATCAGGATTAAGTCGATCAAAGAGGTCAGGGAAAGCGGGCATGAGGTAGAGTTGACTAGCGTGGGGGTGGTAGATGTTGTGCCCGCGTCCACCGAAGCCAGTTCATCGCGACTGGCAAGCAGCGTCCGGCTGAGTCGGCGCTAGATCTCGATGGCTTCGCCGATGGAGCCCAACACGGCGTGCAGGCCGTGACGGGTTTTGATTTCCTCGACCAGCGGCTCGCGGGCGCGATCTTCACCGTGCGTCAGGACGACGCGCGGTTGCGATTTGGCCAACGGCTCAAGCCACCGCAGCAGGTCCGATTGATCGGCGTGGGCGCTGAACCCGCCCATGGTGTGAATCTGCGCGCGCACGGCGATTTTCTCGCCGTGAATTTTAACGTGGGGTTCGCCGTTGACCAGACGACGGCCAAGGGTGCCGTTGCCTTGGTAGCCGACGATCAGCACGTGGGTGTCGGCCTTCCACAGGTTTTGTTTGAGGTGGTGCAGGATGCGTCCGGCATTGCACATGCCGGCTCCTGCGAGAATGGCGCAGGGACCGTCCACGTGATTCAGCGCCTTGGAGTCATCGGCGGTCTGACTGGGTTTGAAGTAGCCGCCGCTGATCGGGAAGAGACCGGCCTTCCGGTAAGCGACCATCTCATCGTCGAAGAGTTCGGGATGTCCCTTGTAAACTTCCGTGGCCCGCAGGGCCATGGGGCTGTCGAGGTAGACGGGAAAGGCCGGCACCTTGTGCTCATGAAACATGACGGCGAGGTGGTAGATGATCTGCTGGGAGCGACCGACGGCAAAGGTGGGCACGAGGATCTTGCCCTTGGCGGCGTGGACCTTTTCCACGATGGCTTCGAACTCATCAACGGTGTCGGCATAGGGGCGGTGGTTGCGGTCGCCGTAGGTGGATTCCATGATCACGAGATCGGCACTCGGCAGGGTGGAAAAATCCTTGAGCACGGGGCGGTCGGCGGGACCGAGATCACCCGAAAACACCACGGTTTTGGTGGTGCCGTTTTCGGTGATGGTAAAAGCCAGGCTGGTGGATCCCAGCATGTGGCCGGCCTCGAAGAATCGGGCGACGATGCCGGGGGCCACCTCCACCGGTTGGCCAACTTGAATCTCCCGCAGCAGTTCCTGCACGGCGGGAACGTCGTCGGGTTCGTAGAGCGCATCGATCGGGTCCTCGCCGGCGCGGCGCCGCTTGCGATTAGTGCGTTCGTTGTCGCTTACCTGAATCCGGGCCGAGTCCTCCAAAATGATCATCATCAGATCGATGGTCGCCGAGGTGGCGAAGATGGGGCCGGTGAAGCCGGCCTTCACCAACACCGGCACGCGTCCCGTATGGTCCAGATGGGCATGGGTGATGACCACGGCATCGAGCATGTCCGCCCGCTCCACCGGGGGTTGGCGGTTCAATTCGTCGGCGCCGCGGGTGCCTTGAAACATGCCGCAGTCGACGACAATGCGGGCTTGGCCGGTTTCGAGTTCATAGCAGGAACCGGTGACTTCTCCGCTGGCCGCGCCGTGAGGGGTGATTTTCATGAGGATACAGGGGGGACTCACGGACATCCTGTCGTCCCGTGGTGGGTATGGCGAAGCCATTCCGCCGGCCCCGTAACCTTTTGAACCCAAGGGTTGCACTCACGCCTTTGCCCCCGCTGCCTCCTTCCGGATGCTCCTCTCTTCGCTTCAACGGTTCACGGTCCTGCTGGCCTCATGGGTGCGGCGACTGGGCACGCGCACGGGAAACTGGTTGGTGGCATCTCCGCGTCTGAAGCCGTGGTTCTATCCCCCGCTGAAGGTCGAAACTCCGGCCGAGAAGTATCGCGAATTCAACGGCTACTACTTCGCCGACATTCATGAGCAGGAGCGGATGCTCGGCGACGAACCGCGGATGGAGTTTTATCACCGGGCGATCCGCCGGCACATCAAACCGGGTCAGCGTGTGATCGACCTAGGCACGGGTACCGGGATTCTGGCGGCCTATGCCTCCCGGCAGGGAGCGAGTCAGGTCTACGCGATCGACCACTCGACCATCATCGAACACGCCAAGGAGTTGGCCGCGGAGAACGGCATTGAGAATGTGCAGTTCGAAGACCTGCACAGCACCGATTTCCATGTGGATGAGCCGGTCGATGTGATCCTGCATGAGCAGATTGGAGACTTCCTGTTCGATGAGGCCATGGTGCCCAACGTGTGTGATCTGCGTGACCGGGTCCTCAAACCGGGGGGGCTGATCCTTCCCAGTCTGTTCGAGCTATTCTGCGAGCCGATCACGCTGCACGACGATCGTCGGATTCCCTACATCTGGGAGTTGAAGGATGTCCATGGATTCGATTTTTCGAGCATGGAACGCAGCCGGCCGGAGAATCCGGAATACTACCGTCTGTCGAGCTGCGACCTTCATCTGGTGAAACACTTTATCGGGGCGCCGGCTCCCGTGGTGGCCATCGATCTGCATACGGTCGAGGAGAACGCGTTGCCGCCGAAGGTAACCTTCACTCGCGAAGTCTGCAACGCCGGCATGGTCGACGGACTGGCCGTCTACATGAAGGCGCGGGTCGACGACGATTTGGAGCTTACCTCGAGCCCGCTGGAGCCGGGCCGGGCGCCGCATTGGGGGTTCCGGATCCTGCGACTTGATCAAAGCCGCGTGGAAGTGGGCGATACGCTTAAGGTGACCCTGGACGTGGGGGATTGGGCGGATCCGGACACCTGGCAATGGACCTGCCGGAAGCAGCCCGTCGATCAGCGTGGCACCGTGATGTAGGCGTTGGTGCCGTCCTTGAAAACGATCAACGAGTCATTTTCGGCCAGGCCTTCGAAAGAAACGCGCAGGTTGTAGTCGACCATTTCTCCCGGCTGAAAAGTCATGTTGTTGATCAACGCCTTCGGCACCGGTCCGGGCAGGACCCCGCCGATTTGGGCGTTGCGCACCCACGCCCGGAAAGCAGGGGAGGGTGGCACATCCGATCGGTAGACGACTTCACGAGGCACCACGGGTTCTTCGGTCTCGGTTTCACCCAGCAATTCCTCGACGGCAGCGGCGCCATCGGCCTCGGCTTTGAATTCGGCCCAAACCGCATTCGAGCCGGCGTAGGTGGAGACACTGACCGGCTCCGGCAGCGCGACCGCTTGGGCTCCGGCGCTGAGCTCGTCATTGGTCCCGCCGGTGGATCCATCGGTTGATTCGCCTTCGGCCCCTTCCTCTCCCTCGGCGCCCTCGGCGGTTTCGATCATTTCGTCGATGGCCTCAAAATTGCCCTCGGCGAGGGCGTTGCCCAGATTCACGCGCTTGTTGCTGGCAGCCACCACGTCGCGGGTCTGTTGGAGCATTTCCCCCACCATGGAATCAGGTTTTTCCTCGGCGGCCTTTTCGCGTTCCTCCGGTGTCAGGACCTCGATGCCGACCGTGTTGAGGGCGGCTTCCACGGTGGGATTGGACGTGATCTTCACCATGGTTGGAGTGGACATCACTTTGTCCACGATAGGTGGAAATCCAAAGAAATGGATGTAGCTGTAGCTCATGCCCGCCAGCATCAGGATCATGGGAAAGAACCGGGCTCCCAGCTTGAACAGCTTGATGAAGAGGTTGATGAACGCCCACTTCATCCGCGACGACTGCGGACCTCCGGACATGGAAATCTCGGTGGCCGCTCGCACGCCCTCGAGGTCCACCTCCGGGGTGTTGGTCTGTGCGGGTTCGTCGTCGGTATCCGCAGCTTCCTCGCTTTCTTCCGCCGCAGCCTCCTTTGGTTCGGCCACCGGCTCCTCCGACTGGGTCACCTTCTTTTTGTCCGACTCCGCAGCATCGTTGGCCGGGACGGAATCGTCGTCGGAGTTTTCGGCGGGGGATGAAGGCCGTGAATTGCTCATCGGGAGTGGTGGTCCGCGTTGTTCAAAAAAGGGAACGCCCCGCTGTCATGCAAGCGTGCTTGCAATCCCATGCGGGGGCACGGGAAGGCATTGCCCGTGGCGTTGCAACCGTACCTGGTCACGCCTGTTCTCCATGAGTGAGGCGTCCCCGCTGAGAGTTATTTCAGCGAATCGGGGTGGCGGGGGCCGCGTCCATAGTAGGGCGGAGCGTCGAAATCGAAACTGATGTCCGCGTTCTCGCGGGGATCTCCCGTCATCGCCAGGTCGCGCGTCAGCAGTTGCGCATGCTCCCGCAGCACCGCCGCGTAAGCCGGGTCGGCGGCGACGTTGTGCAGTTGATCAGGGTCGGTTCGGACATCGTAGAGTTCCTCGGGGGGGCGCTGACCGAAGCTCCATTCCCACGCCTGGCGGTGCGCTTCGTCCCGGTCCCGGTTCTCGATGATGTAAGTCTTGGTGGGGCCATTGTCGGTGTCACCGAACCAGACACCGGGGATGGCGGCGTTTTCCCAATCAGCGATGCCATTGGGTCCGCGCCGGGGCGTGTAGTTACGGATGTAGAGAAAATCCGGTGTGCGCACCGCCCGCGAAGGGTAGCCGCCCATGTCGGGAGCCCGTTGGGAGGGGACGTGCCGTTCCTTGCCGGTCAGCACGTAGGGTCGCAGGGCGGATTCATCCCCCTCCAGAATCGCCGGCAGCAGGTTCTCGCCCGTCATGTCGGGGTGGGGAGCCACCCCCGCCGCGGCCAGGAAAGTAGGGGCCAAGTCGGTCAGGGAAACGAATCCCTGAAAGACCTGCTGGGAAGCGACCCGGTCCGGCCAACGGATCGCCAGGGGCACCCGCGCACCGCTGTCGTAGAGGTTGCTCTTGCAGCGGGGGAACGGCATGCCGTGGTCGCCGGTGATGACCACGATCGTGTTCTCGGCTTCGCCGGATGCTTCGAGCATCTCGAGCGCGGCCGCCACGTCCGAGTCGAAGCGTTCCACGTCAAAAGAATAATCCGCCACATCGCTACGGATCTCCTCGGAGTCGGGGTAGTGGCCGAACAGTTTGATGTCGGCGAGGTTCATACCGGAGGCAACGCCGGTGCCGGCTTCGTAACCGCGATGCGGGTCACTGGCGCCGAGCCAGAAGAAGAACGGTTTCTCCGCGTCACGCTTGTCCAGAAACTCGGCAAATCCCCCGGAAAATTCGGGTCCGGCCGGATGGCGATCCGCCCACTTGCCCAGCAGTTTTCCGGGCCCCCAGGATTTGCGCCAACGTCCGGTGGCGTATCCGGCGTCTTCGAGCAGATGCGGAAACGTTTCGAGGGTCTCGTCCAGGGTGCTCCACAGGTTGGCTCCCGGGCCGAGCCGCCAATGGTATTGTCCCGTCAGGATGGCGTTGCGCGATGGGGTGCACGATGGGGACGAAATGTAGGCGTGGTGAAAGAGGGCTCCCTCTTCGGCGATCTGATCAAAGGCCGGGGTCTGCACCACGGTATCATTCGCGTAGGCGGAGGCATGCGGCCAGCCCCAGTCATCGGCGATCCAAAACAGGATATTGGGTCGGGAATCGGCGGCGGCCACTCAGGCGATGCAGGTGAGCAGGAGAGCCAAGCGAAGACGAAGCGTCGGAGAGTTCATGGGGCAGCAGGGGGAGATTACAAAAACGAACCGACCGTGGCGAACGTTGGCATGGGGTTCAATGGCAACCATGATCGGGGGACTCGGTCACGCCAATGTTGGCCACTTGGCACTGTTACACGATTGGCCGGCGGGCGCTCTCGAGGCGCATTCCAGACCTCGCAATCCGGTCCATATTGCTAGGGTGAACCCCCGACTTTTCAGGTATTGATGCCGTAGGATCGAGGCGGCAGGGTATCCGGTCCTAACCTACCGTGAACCCTTTCTGCATCCGAAACAGCGTCCCGATGGCCCGCTGCGCGCTTGTCGCGTTGGCGTTGGTGCTGGGTGGCTGTATGACATCCCGGACGACTCCGCCGGAGGAGCCCGTTTTCGCGAATGCGACGGAACGGGCCCAGGTGCAGGTGGCTACGTTGGAGCAGGCCTGGCGCTTGGTGAACAAGCGGTTTTATTCACCGGAATTCAACGGGGCGGATTGGGCCACGGCCTTTGATCGCTACCGTGACCGGGCGGCGCGGGCGCCGAATCAAGAGGCGCTCTATGAAGTCATCAATGAGATGCTGGATGAGTTGGATGACGGGCATACCGGTGCCATGACTCCGCGAGAAGCGTGGGAGGACTACATGGCTGAGCGGGCCTTTGTGGGACTCAATCTGGAACGCATCGACGGCCAGTGGGTGGTCAGCGAGTTGCGGCCCGGCAGCGCGGCGGCGGAGTCGGAGATCAAACCGGGCTGGATCGCGTTGACGCGCAACGGCGAGGTCTTGCCCGAAGAGGGCTTGGATTTTGAAAGCGAGCCGGGGCTCTCCTACACGTGGGAATTTCTTGATGCGGATGATGATGAGCGGTCGGTTACGCTGGTAGCGCGCACCCTGCCTGATTGGATGCCGCCGGAGGAGCGTCACTCACCGGAGGGGTGGGTTTATCTGCGGTTCGATGAATTCGAGGTGGAGTATCACAAGTGGCTGCGCGAGCGCCTGAAGGCGCACCGCGATGCGCCGGGTATCGTGCTGGATTTGCGCAACAACGGAGGCGGCGCGGTTTCTTCGCTGGAGCACGTGATGAACGATTTCTTTCCCAACCGGGTGTCGTATGGGGCGTTCGTTTCCCGCAAAGGGAAACGCGATAACGAGAAGTCTGCTTGGTTTGATGGCGTCGGCTACGAAGGCCCGCTGGTCGTATTAATCGGGGGAGGCTCAGCCAGCTCGGCGGAGATTTTGGCTCATGTTTTCAAGCATTACGAACGGGCGACCTTGATCGGGCGACCCACGGCGGGGGTCGTGATCGCCAGCCGCTTTTTCTCCCTGCGCGACGGCGGTGAACTGCAGGTGGGATTGCACGATTTCGAAACGTTGGACGGTTCGCGGCTGGAAGGAAACGGCGTGGAGCCGGACGTGTTGGTCGAGCGCACCTTGGATGATCTGCGGGATGGTCATGACGCGGACTTGGCGGCGGCGGTGAAGTGGTTGCGCGCCCACGCGCCAACCGCGCAGACGGCTGAGTTGTGAACGGTGCTAGGGCAGCAGTTTGCCCAGGCCGGCCGCGGTGAAAAGCTGACGCAGTTCGGTGAGTCGACGTCGACTCGCGGAGAGTTCGGGCAACCCGTGGTCGAATTGAAAACGCACGTTGTCGCCCTCGGCCCGCACGATCGCGCGGACGTGTTGCAGGTTGACGATCGTTTGGCGGTGGATGCGGACAAACATCGAGTCGGGGAGCGCGCCCTCCCATGATTTGAGCGTGCGCAGGGTCAGCAGTTTTTGGCCATGCTGAAGCTGTAGCTCGGTGTAGTTTTCACAGCTGCCGATCGAGACGATCTGAGCCACCGGCACGAAGCGCGTGGCCGAGCCGGACTTCACAAAAACGCGATCCTCGAGGCCCAGCCGGGGAGAGGACGGGGCAGGTTCGCTGCTTTCCTCAACCCGATGAAGTGTCTCGGTAAGGCGCTCCGGGGTGACCGGCTTGAGCAGGTAATCCAACGCATTCACCTCAAAGGCGCGCACCGCGTAGCGATCGTAGGCGGTGACAAAAATGACTTTGGTCTCCGGAGGAATGAACTCCAACAGTTCGAAGCCCGTGCCGCCGCGGAGCTGGATATCCAAGAATATTACATCGTAATCGACGTTGCCCAGCCGTTCCCGGGCCGCGTTCAAGGTGTCGGCTTCGCCCACTACTTTGAGATGAGGGTGCGCCTGCAAGAGCCGACGCAGTTCCATGCGGGCCAGCGGCTCATCGTCGATCAAGAGGGCATGGTGAAGGGAAGGCATGGCGGGAAGAGCTATTCGGGGGGCGGGGTGCAAGGCAGGGTTACGCGGACGATGACCCAACCGGCTTCAGAGGTATCGTGACGGAGCTCGGCTTTGTCGCCGTAGTGGCGCTTCAGGCGTTGGCGCAGGTTCTGCAGTCCGATCTGCGTCGAGTCGGTGAACGGGTTGGTATCCGGTTTCACCCATTTGCCGGTATTGCCGACCAGACAGGTGAGGATGCCATCGGTGATGCTGGTTTCGATGCGCACCTGTAGGACATCGGGGGACGTGCGGCCCCCGTATTTGATGGCGTTTTCGAGTAGGGGCAGGAGGATGTTTTGGGGCAGCTGGCAGGCCAGGCTTGCCTCGCTCACCTGGGAGTGGATTTTCAGCCCGTCCTGCCAGCGCACCTGCTCGATATCGAGGTAGTTTCGGGCCATCTCCATCTCATCGCCGACCGAGACCATTTCGTCCTCGCTGCGGCTGAGGGTGCGGCGGCAGAAGTCGGCCAGTTTCGAAACCATTTCCCCGGCGGCATCCGGGGAGCTGAAGACGAGAGCGCGGATCGAGTTGAGCGAGTTGAAAAGAAAGTGCGGGTTCAGCTGATAGCGCAGGAGCTCCAGGCGGGCGGTTTCGGCGGCGAGGCGGGCAGCCAGGGTTTCGTCGCGCTCGAGCTCGTGGAGGCGTTGGAGGGATTCGGCCTTCTGCGCCAGCTCCGTCGTCCGGGCGGCGACCTGCGCTTCCAACTCCGCGCGTTGGCGCATCAGCCGGGAGGTGCGCAGGCGAACAATGGCATAGACGACCGCCAACCCCGCCAGCAGGTAGCCAAGCTTGGCGAACGGGGTGAGCCACCACGGGGCCAGCACGGTGAACGTGATGCGGGCGGGCGCGCTCCAACGGTGGTCGGCCGTGCGGCCACTGGCTTCGAACGTGTAGGTGCCGGGCGGTAGATTGGTGAAGGTGCGTTCACCGGAGTTGTTGGTCTCCAACTGTCCGTCGATGAATCCTGTCAGGCGGGATCGGTGCTCGGAGCTCTCCTCGCCGGCCAGGCCGGGGGTGCCGAAATGGAAGCGCAACGAATTCTGGGGCGCGGGAATCTCCTGCGTTTCGCCGGCGACCAACGGCAGGATGGTGCCGCCCGTCGTGGAGACATGGTGGAGGATGGTCTGGCCGATGGCGGAGGGTGGATGCTCGAGGGTCTGCGCGACGTTGATGCGAATCACGCCGGTCCGTCCGGCCAACCACAGGATTTCCTCACCGTCGATCACTTCGCAGGCGAGTTCGTCGAGGGCCCCGACGCGATCAAGGTTTGGCACCGGGAGAGGAAGCCACTGGCCATCCACCATTTTACCGATTTGGCGAAAAGACCGTTCGTTGGCGGGCAAGGCGGGTTTGGCTTCGAACCATACTCCGCCGAGCGGAGATACGGCGGCGTAGTGGCTCGACCATGTCCCGTCGGCGAATGCTTCCCCGTAGCGGGTCTCGGGCACGAATCGATCGGTGGCGGCTTCGTAGCGGTAAAGGCCGAATGACGACATGATGAGGGGCTCACCGTTGATATCACGGACGACGAACCGGTTTTTAATGGGTGGGAGTCCATCCGCTTCGCCGTAGGCCACGGGGGTGGGGTCCGCGGCTTCGAACAAATCCGTGCCGGTTTCGATTTCGCTATAGGGGAGTCGCCAGACACCGGCGTTGGATGAGCCAAACCAAAGATCGCCCGCCGCGTCCGGGCACAAGGTTTGAAACTCACCCTGCACGCCTTCGAGGGTCCGGTGATCGGTCCATTCGCTGCCATCGCGCCGCCAGACCGCGATGCCGGTCAGGTGCAGCGCGAAGACGTGGTCCGGGAAACGCGGGAGGGTGGTGATCGCGCTGATGTTGGAGGGGCTGTGCAGCTTGTGCACCTGCCGGTCCTGATCGACCCACCACATCGATCGCAATCCGCCGATGAGCAGCGAACCATCGTCGAGGGCTTCGATGACGTTGAGTTTGTCGTTGATCTCGAAGCGGGCGCGAAACTCCGGATTGGTGAGCAGCTCGGCGGAGCCGGCGTATTCCATGGGGCCGACGGTCGTCGCGAACAGGGGCCGGGCGTCGACGCGCACGATGTTGTTCGCTCCGTTGGCATCGAGGCCGTTGGCTTGGTAGAAGCGGTCGATCCCCGTGCTCAGATCGAGGCGGGCGATACCTTGTTCGGTGCCCAGCCAGACCGTGTCGGGATGGGTCACTTTGGCGGTAATGACGGTATTTGAGGGGAGGCCCTCGTCGACCGTGAGGTGGAAGAGGGGCTCAAGGTCGGCGGTGGTGATGAGCACACCGTTGCCCAGACTGGGGAAAAGCAGGCGGCCATCCGGCAGGCGAGCCACGCCGTAGAGTCGGCCCTGTTTCAGAAAGTCCGCCACCTCGCCTTCCACGGGTACGGTTGCCTCATCGGTGATGCGAACCAAGCCGTGTCGCCCCGCGGCGCCCCAGGCCGAGCCGTCGCCGAGGGGCGCAATCTCGGTCAGGAGCATGAAGGTGCTCGGATCGGGTTCGGCGGTGAACGGCTCCCATGCCCCCGGGGTGGTGGGCATAACCCAGCCGGCTTCCCGGCATACGATCAACCGATCCTGCCAGCGCACCGAGAGCGTCACGTAGCGCTCGTGCATTGCCCAAACGGAAAACTGTTCATCCGTCCATCGCAGTAGGTAGGCGTCTGACTGAAAATACACGCCATCGGGCATGATGTGCACTCGCCGTAGGTCCCCCATCTTCGTGATTTCGTCGGGCAAATGAGGGCGGAGGGATTCGAAAACAAGGCCACCATCGGGTCCGGCGACCAGGCGACCAAATTCATCCACCCCGCCGACCCAAACCGTGCCGGCAGAGTCGATGGCGATCGTGCGGAGAAAGGCTGATCCCGGCACCGGAATCTTTCGCCATGCGATGCCATCGTAGGTGATGATTTCTTCGTTGGCCCCGAAATACAGCATGCCGTCCGGTCCTTGAGCGACGGTCCAGATCTGGTTGTGGCCTTGGTAGTCCCTCGTGGTGAAGGTGCGAATATCCGGGAAACCCCGTGCTTCCGGCGGAGGTCGCTCACCGCGAACGCTCAGACCGCTCACCAAGACCACACTCGCAGCGAGCAGCAGTCTGAAACGGGCGGAAGTCGGGCGGGCCATGGTCGGAGCGGAACAGATGAGGCGGCCGCTCGCGAGTCTGGGATGAGGGGAAGGAGAGTGACGCGAGGAGCCGAGGGGAAGGAGCGTCAATCAGCCTTGGGGATCGAGGAGCAGACCGACCGACTGGTGGCCGGTGTGGCGCGAGGCCAGGATTTGGTGGCCGGCATTGATCGCTACGACGGTGTCCAAAGGCTGGGCCTTCGAAGCCGGTTGGAGGTCCTCGAGAAATTGGAGACCCTTGCCGGAAGTCCAGATACAGGCCGATCGCCGGGCATGGCTATCGAGGGCCGACCCGCCGACGATACCATCGTCGGTGATACAGGTGGGACAAAAGTCCTGGGACTCGCGGGTGTTCAAGTCGAGGGGGCGTCCTTCCGTCCACAAGACGGGACGGCGCAAGCCGAACTCAGTTTCGATAAATCCGACTACCTGATTGGCTTCATTGAGGGCGATTGCCCGCGAGGAACACCGGGGAGGAAGCGACAAGGGAATGAATTCCTCCCCATGCCACAACCAGGCCCGCTGCGAGGCGGTGCGCGTCGACAAAGGGGTGACGGCGAAGAGCACCGTGCCGCTGTCATTGATGGCGATGGCATCGGTGAGGCCGCCTTCCGGAGGGTCGAAGTAGCGGGGCGTGCCAGATGCCGAAATCAGGAAGGCGCGGGAAACCAACACGGGATCCGCATTGATCATCATTTTCCCCACCACGTCGCCGCTCGCGTTGACGTCCTGGGCGAAGCTCAGGTGATGCGGCCAGAATTCTGCGCCGAAATCCCCGCGATGGGAGGCCCAGGCAAACAACGACTTGGCCGATTCACCCCTGGTGCCCACCACCACACCCGAGGCATTGAGGGCGGCGAAGGGATGGGCCATTTCGGCTGTCGGGAGTTCCTGATTCCTCAAGTGATGAGGCGGCAGAAAAAGACCCGAGGCACTCCATGATGCGCCCGTAAAACGGGACGGATGGATCAGATTGCCGATGATATCCCCGGCATCGTTCAAGCCGGTGGGGGTGAATCCGTGACCTGGGGGTGGGAAAACCAGTTGTCGGGCGGCCGGTAGTCGGAGGGCCCCGTCGTTCCGCCGCGACCCGGGTGCGGTGCGCGGGGGTGGCTCGACGAAAGGTGCGTTGGTTTGGAACATGATTGTCGACTCGGGGAGTGAGGGAGCTCGGCTGGGATTCACCCTAGGTGGGGCGACCAACCGGGCGACGGGAGATTGACCAGTGGCGGGACTCGGTTGACCAACGGTGAGCGAGGCGAATCGGATCCGAATTCAGGTTTCGCGATCAGCGGGCTTGCCCCGGCTCCGGCAGACCCTACAGCATCATCCTTTGATTCACTTTACTGACCTCCCATCGACCGCGAATGCCACGACGCAAAAAGCCTGAAGACGACCAAGAAGAACTGCTATTTGACGGAGCCTCGGCTGCGAACGCACCCGAGTCCGCAGCGGCCGAGGACGGGCCGCAACCGGTGACGGCGGCGGCGAATGGGGGAGGCGCCGATGAGGGCGGCGAGGCTACGGGCGAGGAAAACGATGGGCCGCGCGAAGCCCCCTTGGAGGGGGCCTACCGCAACTGGTTCCTCGATTACGCGAGCTATGTGATTCTGGATCGCGCCGTGCCCCACCTGCACGACGGGCTCAAGCCCGTGCAGCGCCGCATTCTCCACACGCTTTTCAGCAAGGACGACGGTCGTTTCCACAAGGTCGCCAACATCGTGGGCGCGACCATGGCGTTTCACCCGCACGGAGATGCCTCGATCGAGGCCGCCCTCGTGGGGATCGCGCAGCGCGGCTATCTGATCGAGCCGCAGGGAAACTTCGGTAACACCCTCACGGGGGACGGCGCGGCGGCCGCCCGTTATATCGAGGCGCGACTGACGCCGTTTGCGCGCGACGTGCTGTTCAACCCCAAGACCACCGAGTGGCAGCAGAGTTACGATGGGCGCGCCAAGGAGCCGGTGACCTTGCCCGCCAAATTCCCGCTGGTCCTGCTCGAAGGCGCCGAGGGTATTGCGGTGGGTCTCTCCACCAAGATCCTGCCCCACAACTTCAACGATCTTTGCCGCGCCTCGATCAATTATCTGCAGGACAAACGATTCGTGATCCGCCCGGATTTCCCGACCGGTGGCACCGCTGACTTCAGCGATTACAACGACGGCAAACGCGGCGGCAAAGTGAAGGTTCGCGCCACGATCGAAAACCCCAGCAAGTATGTCCTGGCGATCACCCAGCTCGCTTACGGCACCAACACGACTTCACTGATCGACTCGATTCTGGCGGCCAACCACAAGGGCAAGATCAAGATCAAGCATGTCGACGACAACACCGCCGACAAGGTCGAGATTCTCGTCCACCTGCCGCAGGGGGCGGACCCGAAGAAGGTGAAGCAGCAGCTCTATGCCTTCACCAATTGCCAGATGTCCATCTCTCCGGCGGCGTGTGCGATCGAGCACCATGAAGGCCGTGACCGTCCGGCGTTTCTGGGGGTTTCGGAGATCCTCAAGCGCTCCACCGATCGCACCGTGGGCCTGCTCAAACTGGAGCTCGAAATCAAACTCGGTGAGCTCGAACAGCAGTGGCACTGGGACTCCCTCGAGCGTATTTTCATCGAGGAGCGCATCTACCGCCGGATCGAGAAATCCAAGACTTGGGAGAACGTGCTCAAGGAAATCCGCACGGGATTGGAGCCGTTCCTCGAGCGCCTGCAGCGGGAGGTCACCGACGAAGACATCACCCGCCTGACGGAGATTCGGATCAAGCGGATCTCGGCCTACAACCGCTTCAAGGCGGACGAGAAGATCAAGCAGATCGAAGAGGATATCAAAGGGGTGCAACATCACCTCAAGCATCTCACCGATTACGCGATCGCGTGGTTCGAGAAGCTGCAGGAAAAATACGGCAAGGGCCGTCGCCGCAAGACGTCGTTCGACGAGATCGAGCAGATCAACGTCTCCAAAGTCGTGGCCAAAAACCAACGCCTCTACGTCGACCGCGAGGGCGGGTTCATCGGGCGTAACTGGCGCCAACACGAGTTTATCACCGAGGTCAGCGAGATC
>CAKZMS010000533.1 GCA_937128785.1 uncultured Opitutaceae bacterium
CAGCAACTTGATCTTCACGCTCTCACGTTCGGCTTCCTGGGAGTTGACCGCGGTGATACTCAGGTGCTGGCCCATGCGGTCCATTTTACCCGCGTCGTAGGCGAATTTATAGCCCGGAGGAGATGGGTAACCACCCTGAGTGATCAGGTAGTGTTGCATGACCCGATGCACCACGAGGTCGGCATAGCGGCGAATCGGGGAGGTGAAGTGGGCGTAGTCGCGTTTGTGCAGGCCATAGTGCCCATCGGGCGAGGCGCGATAGGCGGCTTTCTTCAGGCTGCGCAGCAGCTGGGTCCGGAGGACGTGGCCCTGTGGATGGGTTTTGAGGCTGCGCAGGAGTTCCGTGATTTCCTCCCGCTGGGTCAGGTCGCCGGTGCGTAGGTCGAAGGTGCCGTAGAATTGGCGCAGCTCGGCCAGCTTGTCGTCGTCGGGATCATCGTGAACGCGGTAGAGCGCAGGGAATCGGTGCGTGCGGGTCAGCTTCGCGACGGCCTCGTTGGCGGCCAACATGAACTCCTCGATGAGTTGGTGGCTTTCGTCGTTTTCGACCAGCTCGAGTCGATCGGCGAAGCCCTTTTCGTCCACGAAGATTTTGGTCTCCGACATCTCCAGGTCCAAACTGCCGTGCGCCATGCGATCGCGACGAAGCCGGTTGGCCAATGACCACAAGGTGCGGATCCAGGATTGGAGGTCACCCAGTTCTTTTTGGCTGAGGGATTTGAGGGCCTTGCCGGTGGAGCCGGTTTGGTGTTTGGGCGGCAGGGGCAGATCACGCGCGGCCTGAAGGTCGTCTTCCTTGAGCAGGGTGTAGGCCTGCTTGTAGGTCAGCCGCTTGCGACTACGGATGACCGTGTTGGCGAAGGCGGTGGCGACGATGCGGCGCTTTTTGTTGAAGGTGATAAATACGGCTTTGGTCAGGCGGTCCTGGCCCTCGACGAGCGAGCAGAGTCCGTTGGAAAGCTGTTCCGGCAACATCGGCACGACGGTGCCGACGAGGTAGGTGGAGTTGCCGCGGCGTTGGGCTTCCTTGTCCAGTTCAGTGCCCGGTTGGACGTAGGTGGAGACGTCAGCGATGTGGACGCCGATTTTGACCTGATCATCGGGCAGAAACTCCACGGACAAGGCGTCGTCAAAGTCCTTCGCATCATCGGGGTCGATGGTGAAGGTAGGGATCTTGCGATAATCGAGACGCGACCGAAGTTGCTTCGGCATGACGTGGTCGGGGATCTCCCGGGTCTCCGCCATGACGTTTTTGGGAAACCGCGGATCCAGATCGAATTTCCGATAGATGCCCAACATCTCGGCCCGCGGTTCCCATTGGGCACCGAGACGCTCCACGACGCGGCCCTCAGGAGCGCGATTACGGTTGGTCCACTCATGGAGCCGGGCGACGACCTTATCGCCTTCACGCGGCGGGGGCTTCAGCTTCCCAACGGAAGGATCTTCGACCACGATTTCATGCACGAAGCGGGGATCATCGGGAGCCACGTAGTATTTGCGGCGAACCATCCGCAGGGTGCCGACTACGGTATCGGAAGCTCGCTCGACGATTTCGGTGATGCGTCCGCGCGGTTCATCGGCCCGGGGATTGCGTTTGTTGCGTCGCTGATTGGGCCGGTGATCCAGCTGCAGCTTGACCTTGTCGCCGTGAAAGGCGTTGGCGGCATCTTCGCTGGCGACCTGCACCACCTCGGGGGCATCCGGATGGGCGACCCGATCGACAACGACCATGGCGGAACCACCGGTGCGAAACTTCAGAGTGCCGGCAAGGTAGCCGTCGCTGCGACCGGTGGAGGCCTTGGGCAGGGTGATCTTGTCACCGCCCACGAGTTTGAGCTCACCGCGGGAAAGGAGTAGCCTGATTTCGTGGGCAAAAACGCGCCGCTGCTTTTTGTCGAGTTTGAGTTGTTTGGCGAGGACCGCGTCGTTGACCGGACGGTAGCCCGGGCTTTGCAGGTGCTCGAATAGACGGGAGGAAAATTTCATTTAGTGATGTGATGCTGTGCGCGTCCCAGCCAAAACGACAGGCCAGTTATTCTCAGAATCAACTTTGCCATCCCGGACCGGGATAGGGGAGTTCTGGGGACAGAATGCGCTTTCCTGCTTAAACTGGCGCTTCATCTTAAAAGCATGGTTACGCAGGAAGAGTTAGCAATCTGTCTCAGGGAAGTGGGGGTCAGGCAAGGGGATAGTTTGTTGGTGCACAGCTCCATGCATGCCCTCGGGCCTGTCACGGGTGGAGCGGATGGCATCATTGACACTTTGATCGATGTGACGGGCCCCAGTGGACTCATCGCAGTGCCCACTCACACGTGGGATGTGGTAAATGAACGTCAGCCCGTGTGGCATCAGACCCTCACGCCTTCCCATGTCGGCGTGCTTACCAATCGATTGCGGGAGCGGAAAGATGCCATCCGAAGCATCCATCCGACTCACAGGGTAGCTGCGATGGGCTCTCGAGCCCACGAGTTTTGGGAAGGACACGAATGCGATGATTCGCCTTGTTCCCCCTCT
>CAKZMS010000534.1 GCA_937128785.1 uncultured Opitutaceae bacterium
GCCATACACCATCTCAGTCATGAGATACCGCCACTCTCTGCCTCGTTAACGCCCCGTTTTCGGGGTCTGTTTGAGACTTTACAGGGATTTTTGTTTTTGGGCTAGCAGCATGAAGCAATAAGGCAGAAATCAACCTGCCATGTCCAAGGTGTCCCCCTTCTGCATCTGGCTGACCTTTGATATCGCAATGTTAGCCGCGCCACTTGGTCGAGCGGCGTGTGATGAAACCTACTAGGTGTTGCTCATTGCGCTAACCTTTGATCGGATATCGGTCGGGCTCTTCAAACACATCGATGACACGAGACCCCGCCTTGATGGTCCCTCCGTGCTCCACTCCGCTTGGGATCGAGTAGCTGTCGCCGGGGCGGTAGATGCGGGTCTGGCCACCGATCGTGAGTTCAATTTCCCCCTCGACCACTGTCCCCCATTGGGCACCATGCGAATGCAGGGGAAGCTCCATGTCCTTGAGGAAAGTGAAGAAAGCGACCAGCCCTGCATCTGATCGAATGACGGCCGTTTGCACCACGTCTTCAGGAAAAGGCACATCCAGTTTTGGAAATGACGAAATAAATTCGGGAAACTGCATTGGAAATTCCTTTTGCCAGCTTGTTTTGTCAAAGCCTCTTTGCGTTAAAGCCGCAGCATGACAGCGCGCTGAACATCTGGCAATCGGCATGTCGGTTGACCTCAAATCCGGGAATGCGCGGGCAGTGCGTCTCATGCACTACTTCGGCATGAGGCCTTGCCATCCCGATTAATCCACGCCATCCCCCGCCCATGACCTACGACACGATCATCCTTGGGGCCGGGGCTGCCGGCATGATGTGTGCGGCCCATTGCGGCGGGCGCGTGCTGGTGATTGATCACGCCAAGGCACCCGGCGAGAAAATCCGCATCTCGGGTGGCGGGCGCTGCAATTTCACCAACATGCATGCCGGGCCGGGCAATTTCCTGTCGCAGAACCCGCATTTCTGCAAATCCGCCCTTGCACGGTACACGCAATGGGATTTCGTCGATCTGGTCGGACGTCACAACATCGCCTGGCATGAAAAAACCCTGGGCCAGCTGTTCTGCGATGGCTCTTCGAAACAGATCATCCGGATGTTGCTGGATGAAATGTGCGGTGCAGGAGCAGAGCTGTGGGTTCAAACCTCGCTGCGTGATCTGCGCAAGACCGAAAGCGGCTTTGCACTGGAGGTGGAGCGTGACGGGCAAAGGCAGCATCTGACCTGCACCAATCTGGTGCTGGCAACGGGCGGGAAATCGAGTCCCAAGATGGGCGCTACCGGGCTGGCCTATGACATCGCGCGCCAGTTCGGGTTGCGGATGACCGAGACGCGGGCGGCGCTGGTGCCGTTCACCTTCTCGGACGGGCGGTTCAAGGACCTGTCCGGTGTTTCACTGCCCGTGCGACTGTCGAATGATCGCGCCAGCTTCGACGAGGCGCTGCTGTTCACCCATCGCGGCCTCAGCGGACCGTCAGTGTTGCAATTGTCGTCTTACTGGCGCGAAGGTGAGCCGATCCGGGTGAACCTGATCCCCGATCTGCCTCTGCTTGATCTGTTGCGCACACAGCGGCAAAGCGCAGGGCGCAAGGCGCTGACCACTGAACTGGCGCGGCAGCTGCCGGCCCGGCTGGTCGATCACCTGTGCCGGATCATTCCGATGTCCGGGAAGCTGGCGGATCAGTCGGACGCGAAACTGGCCGAGCTGACCGCGGCCTTGTCCGCGTGGCAACTGGTGCCGTCGGGAACCGAAGGGTATCGCACCGCCGAAGTCACCTTGGGCGGGATCGACGGCGAGGCGGAACGAAAGTTCGACGGTTTCGTCGAACTTGGTTTTCGGGAAGTTGGTGAGCACCTTGACGGCGTCCACGAGGGCAAGCTCTTCCTTCAGGTTGGCACCTGAGACGGCTGAGCTGTAGCGTTTGCTGGGTTTCTTCATTAATAACTCCTAAGTGGTTCAGGCGTCCCGGAGGACTCCCACGGTGAGCGGATTGATGGGTGAGAGTGATTAACCGACGACTTCGAGGCCCATGTTACGGGCGGTGCCGGCGATGATCTTGACGCCGGCGTCGACGTCCTTGGCGTTGAGATCGGCCTTCTTGATCTCGTAGATCTCCTCGAGCTGCTTGCGCGTGACCTTGCCGACCTTGTCGACGTTGGCCCGGGCGGAACCGGACGCAATGTTGGCCGCCTTCTTGAGGAGCACCGCCGCGGGCGGCGACTTGAGGATGAAGGTGAAGGACTTGTCGGTGAAGACCGTGATAACCACGGGCAGAATCATGCCGTTCTGGTCCTTGGTCTTCGCATTGAACTCCTTACAGAAGCCCATGATGTTAACGCCCTGCGCACCGAGCGCGGGACCGACGGGGGGGGACGGGTTGGCCGCACCAGCAGGGAGCTGGAGGCGGATGTATCCTTGAATCTTCTTAGCCATGGCGGGAAATGAATTTGGCGGGTGTTGGGTGACGTATGGTGACTTGCTGAACGTCGGCGGTGAGAAAGAGGCGTCGCGTTACGATTCCGTATCGCGTTCCACCTGCCAGTATTCGAGCTCGACTGGCGTGAACCGGCCGAAAATTGAAACGGAGATTTTGAGTTTACCGCGCTCGGGGTCGACTTCGTCGATCCGGCCGGTGAGGTTGGCAAAGGCGCCGTCGTTGACCTTGACGGTTTCGCCGATCTCGTAGGAGACCTTCGGCACTTCCTTGCCGCTGGCGGCTTCGATGCGGGCCCGGATTTCGTCCACTTCGGATTGATGCAACGGCGCGGGGTTAGCTCCCCCGACAAAACCGATGACACCGGAGGTCTCTTTAACGAAATACCAGCCTTTGTTGATCAACTTCTGGTGCTCGTCGTAAAGCCGCATGTTGATGAAGACATAACCCGGATAAAGTTTGCGGGTCTTGGTCGTCTTCTTGCCGTTTTTTACCTCGGAGACCACCTCGGTGGGCATGAGGACCTCAACGATTTGATCGTCGAGCTCTTCAGCTTTTTTGAACTTCTCAATGTAGGTCTTCACCTTGTTCTCCTGTCCGGAGAGGGTGTGAAGCGCGAACCATTGGGTTCCGGCGGGGGTGGTGGTGGAGGCGGACATGCTTAGCTGACGAAGGACGTGAGCAGGTCAACGACCTGGTAGAGGGCGAAATCGCTGATACTGGTAAAAACTCCCAGGATCACCGCGGCGATGATGACCACGATCGTGGAATCGCGCAGTTCTTTGCCGGTAGGCCAGGAGGCTTTTTTAAGCTCTCCGATCATTTCACAAACGAAGATGCGG
>CAKZMS010000535.1 GCA_937128785.1 uncultured Opitutaceae bacterium
GGGGTCGGATCGATCCAGCCTCAGAATGTCGCGTCGGGCGAAGTGATGGGGCTCGAACTCGAATTCCGCCGGAGCCTGGCTTTCATCTCCCCGAGCCTCGAGCGCTGGTCGGTGGGGGGTAACCTCACCTTCATTGAATCGGAAGTTTCCATCCCCGATTCTGAACTGGAAATCCTGCGTGATTACGATCCCAACGCTGCGGCGACGCGGGAACTGCTGGGACAGTCTCCCTACGTCTTTAACGCCGACGTCAACTATTCCAACGAACAATGGGGCAGCTCGGCGACGGTGTCCTACAATGTCGTCGGAGAGCGCTTGGATCTGGTGGTTTTCGGACCGCTCGGCGACGTTTATGAACAGCCGGCTCCGGATCTGACCTTTGTGTGGTCCCAGCGGTTGAACGTCGATTGGCGGCTGAAGTTTACCGCCAAGAATCTGCTCAATCCCGACAAGGAAAAGACCATCTCCATCCCGGGTGGCAACGACCTGATTTACAGCCGCTACACCTCCGGTCGCACCTTCAGCCTTTCGCTAACCTACATGTTCGAGTGAAGCCCGCTTCAATTCTCTTCCGTGTAAATAAACACAACCAGATAAACACCCAATGAAACTGAGAACCATAATTGCCACAGCGATCGCTACCGCTGCGGCCTCCCTCCACGCTGCGACGGTCAACGTCAGCGGCTCGATTACCTCCGACACCACGTGGACGGCGGACAATGAATACCTCCTCGCCGGTTACGTCTTCGTGACCGACGGAGCCACCCTGACCATTAATCCTGGCACCGTCGTCAAAGGCGAGGTCAGCACCGGTGCTGGTGCGGCCGCGCTCGTGATCAGTCAAGGTGCCAAGATCATGGCTGAAGGCACCGCCGACAATCCGATCATCTTCACGTCCGAGCTCGATCCCCTCGATGGATCCCTCGGTTCCGATCGGAAGAGCCTCTGGGGTGGTCTGGTGGTTCTCGGTAACGCCTCCATCAACTCCCGCTCCGACGGTGAGGCTGCCGGCACTCCCGCGCAGGACCAAATCGAAGGTTTCTCCGTGAGCAGCGACCAGATCCCTCTGATCACCTTCGGTGGCACCAACGATGCTGACAACTCCGGCGTCATCCGGTATGTCTCGATCCGCCACGGCGGTGCCACCATTGGCACCGGTAACGAAATCAATGGCCTGACTTTGGGTGGTGTCGGTTCCGCCACCACGATCTCCCACGTCGAAGTGTTCGCCAACCAGGATGACGGCTTCGAATTCTTCGGCGGCACCGTGAGTGCCTCCTACCTCGTCGCTGCCTTCTGTGGTGATGACAGCTTCGACTTCGACCAAGGTTTCCGCGGCACGCTTGATCACCTCTTCACCATCCAAATCCAGGATGAAGAACCGGGTGACAAGGCCATCGAATGGGATGGCGCCACCTCGCCCGTGACCGCCACGCCGATCTCCAATGTGACCGTCACCAACCTGACCGCCATCGGTCTCGGCACCTCCGGCACCGGCGACGGTTCCAACGCCCCGATCAACCCGCGCGACAACGCCACGGTCAACCTCCACAACTCGGTCTTCGTGAACTACGAACGTGGCATCGAGATCGAAAGCGACATCGGCGATGTGGCCCCCGTGATTTCCTCCAACCTCTGGTGGAGCCATGTCTCGGCCAACAACACGGCCGCCAACTGGGGCACTTCCCAAGGTTCCTCCAGCGATCTGGATGCCACCTCTTACTTCACCACCGCCTCGCTCAACAACTCCATCACCGATCCGATGATGAAGAGCATTGCTTACGACGCTGGTTCCTTCGAGCTCGACCCTCGTCCGTCCGGCACCGACTCACCGATTTGGAGTCTGCCGACCGTCTCGATCACGGGTGTGGCCGCGACCGACTATGTCGGTGCTTTTGGTAACGACCTGTGGATTCGTGGTTGGACCAATCTGGCCATCGCCGGATACCTTCCGCTCGCCGACGTGGAGAATCCTGATGAGTCCATCGGCGAAGACTTCGCCGTCGACATCGTTCGCGGCTCTTCTTCCAAGGCGGTCAACCTGTCCTCTCGCTCCGATGTTACCACCTCCTCGGCCATCACTGCTGGTTTCGTGATCGGTGGTTCCCAGGCCCAGACCGTGCTCATCCGCGGTATCGGTCCGTCCCTCGCGGAGTTCGGCGTGGCCAACCCGCTGTCCAACGTCAAGCTGCAGCTCTTCGAGCCGGGTGCCACCACTCCTCTCGTCACCAGTGAGGTCGTGACCACTCAGTCCATCGGGCTGGCCGCTGAATTGGGCGCTTTCGCCCTGACGCCTGGTGCTGAGGACGCGACCCTCGTCGCGGTGCTCGCCCCCGGTGTTTACACTGCGATCATTTCCGGGGTCGACGGTGCCACGGGTAATGCCCTGGTTGAAATCTACGAGCTCGATTAAAAAGCGAGCCGCCTAGTTTAAACGAAGGGGCGGCCCGTTGGGCCGCCCCTTTTTCTTTTTTGAGAAACCAAAGCAGAAAAATCGTGTCGTATGAACGTAACGCTTTTCCCGGCAAATACGCTGGCTAATTCACCTTGAATCGATTCCCTTACATCATGCGGCGGCGTTGGCTTTCACTGATTTCAGGATACCTGATCGGAGCGGTATTTGCTTCGGTGCTCGGTGCTGAAAAGATCGTGATCAAGGGCTCGGACACCCTGGGTGCGAAGCTCATACCGATCCTGGCGGAAGAATTTAAATCCCAGCATCCGGAAGTTTCTTTTGAAATAGCCGCCGAAGGTTCCACCACGGGAATCGCTGCCATCATCAACGGCACGGCCGACATTGGGATGTCCTCTCGCGACATTACCAAGAGCGAATTGCGCAAAGCGGAAGCCGAGGGAGTTGAAATTGTGCAACACATCGTCGCCTATGACGGCGTCGCGGTGGTGGTGAATGCCGCGAACCCCATCGATGGTCTGCGCCGTCGCCAGATCGAGCAGATCTTCTCTGGGAGTGTGGACGACTGGAGTGCCGTGGGGGGGGAGCCCGGTAAGATTTCCGTCTACACCCGCAATACGGCGTCCGGGACCCACTCGGATTTTAAACGACTGACCATGCGTCGCCGCGATTATACACAGAATGCCCAGGTCCTGGCGGGTAATGAACAGATTGCCTCCGAGGTCGCGGCCAACCCCAACGGGATAGGTTACGTGGGCTTGATCTACGCGGACTCCCCCGGCCTCAAAGCCCTGACGGTTGACGGGTTGGCCCTGAGCTCCGTCGTGGCAGATAAAGATGACTACCCGCTTTCGCGACCCACCTATCTCTACACCCGGGGTAGTCCGAGCGGGGCCTTGCAGGAGTTCATTATCTTTGTGAATGGCAAAACGGGCCAAAACATCATCAGTCGTGAGGGCTTTCTGGCCGCACACTAAATTTGCCTGATTCCGTCTTCGATCGCTCGGGGAGGCCCGGCGATTCGCGGCCTTCAGCCTCCTGCCACTCATCGGCGCTATTTATGCTTTGCCGCGACCAACGAATGTAAACGAGGCTGTTCCTTGCGGCCGCACCCTCCGGCACCGACCGCAGCCCTTGCAACATGACTGAACCGTCCGAAAAGCCCGCTTTTCTCACGTCCCAGAAACGTAATTGGCCAACGTTGGCTTGGGAGCGTGGCATCAAGCTTTTCTTCGGGGGGAATGCCCTCGTTGCCGTGTTGGTTCTGGCCATGATCATGGTATTTTTGGTCCGGGAAGGGGCGGGGTTTTTTCGCCAAAATCACGCCAATCTGCAGTTATATCGGTCGGCTGGATTGGAGTTTGTTGAACCGCTGCGGGAGCAGGAGCAGACGCATATTGCGTTGAGCCGTTATCTTTTTGATCTGCGGGTGCGCGCCGCGGAGTTTTACTCGAACGACGAAGGTCTCGAACGCGGCGAAGTGAATGCCCGATTAGCACCGATCGACGACTATATTTATGAATTCAATGACGCGATCGAACCTTTGCAAAGTGCGGTCATCGATCTCAGCGACATGGCTTCAGAAATTAAAGTCGAGGCACTGATCCATGCCGAGCGACAAGGGGCCGCCGGCGGACCGGGGGGAGGAGTTGAGGGGATCCCGTTTGATTTTCAAAGCGCTCGCAAGCCCCTCTATGTCTTCCTGCCGGTTTACCATGATTTAAATCACCAGTTTGCCGATAGGTTGCTCGCCTTAGTCACCGACTACGAGGTCGACTGGCCAACGACGGATATCAATGCGCGCTTCGAGCGCTTCCGTAGTCTCACCAAAGACTATGTGCAGGAGTTTCCTGCGATCGAACGCGCGTTGTCTGAGTGGGACGGCGATACGCCGGTTCCGGGCTGGAAAGCGTGGTCCTCCTTTTTGACCGGAAGTCAGTGGCTCACCGCCAGTTTTTGGCAGGATTGGTATGGCGTGCTGCCCCTGTTCTTGGGCTCAGTTTTGGTCTCGGGCATAGCCTTGTTTTTTGCGGTGCCGCTGGGGTTGGGGGCGGCGCTCTACGTCAATCAAATGTCTTCGCGACGCGAGCAGTCCGTGATCAAGCCGGCCATCGAATTTATCGCGACCATTCCATCGGTGGTGTTGGGCTTGTTTGGCATCGTGGTCCTCGGCGAAGCCTTGCGAGTCGCGTCCCAGCAAGGCTGGTTGGAGTGGTTGCCGGGGGCGCCCATCGCCGAGCGATTGAATGCGCTGACCGCCGGACTGTTACTCGCTCTGGTGGCGGTGCCCACCATCTTCACCCTGGCCGAGGACGCGTTGCAAAGTGTTCCCCGGGCATTCCGCGAGGCTTCCTACGCCCTCGGGGCGACCCGGTGGCAGACGATCCGCAAGGTCATTGTCCCTTCAGCGTTTTCCGGCATGGTGTCCGCCGTTTTGCTGGGATTTGGTCGGGTCATCGGTGAAACCATGATCGTGCTGCTGTGTGCGGGCAATCGGATCGCGATCCCGGACTTCACCAAAGGCTTGGAGGTGTTTATCCAGCCCGTCCATACCATGACGGGAATCATCGCCCAGGAAATGGGCGAGGTCGTGCAGGGCGGTATTCATTACCGCGCCCTATTCGTGGTGGGACTGCTGCTATTTGGGCTCACGTTTTTGATCAACTACATCGCTCAACGGTTGGTGCGGCGTTACCGGGTTTCCCTGCTCTGAAATCATGTCACCATCGGGATTCCATCAACTCACCGCCCCGCTCAGCCTGGCCCGCCGAGCTGAGTTTATGCTGGTATGGGTTTTGCGGGTGGCCACCTGGACTATTCTGCTGGCCGGAGCGCTCGTGTTCGGGACGATTTTCTTTAAGGGCGCACAGACCGTATTCCAGACCAGTTTTCCATTCGTAAACGTGGCATTCCTGACCGAGTCGCCCGAGTCGCTCTATGTATTCGAACACGCGGGCACGACCTACGAGTTGTCGGACTCTGAATTTCGCGCCTTCCGATCATCCCTGGAAGAAGCAGCCCGGGCGGCTGGCGAGGCTGCCCCGATGCTCCAGAGCAAAACTTATGTCTACGCGGCTGGGGGGATCTTCCCCAATATCGTAGGAACCTTATTGCTCGTGCTCGGATCGATGGTGATTGCGCTGGTGCTGGGCGTGGCCAGTGCCATCTACCTGAGTGAGTATGCCAAACAGGGCGCCATGGTGAGAATGATCCGTCTTTCGATTCTCAATCTCGCCGGCGTGCCGTCCATCGTTTTTGGCCTGTTTGGCTTTGGCCTGTTCGTGATCTTCTTCGGCTGGAACGTATCTTTATTGGCCGGGTGGTTTACCCTGGCGTTCATGGTATTGCCCGTGGTGATAACCGCTTCGGAGGAGTCGCTGAAGATGGTGCCACGCGGCTATCGCGAAGGCGCGTTTGCCCTCGGCGCCACGCGATGGCAGACCATTCGTCGAGCCGTGCTACCGCACGCCTTGCCGGGGATCTTAACATCCTCGATTCTGGGCATTGCTCGCGTCGCCGGGGAGACCGCGCCAATCATGTTCACGGCAGCCTACGTGATGCGCGACAAGCTGCCGTGGGAGGTTGAGCGCTTCTTCGACTTCTTTTTCCAAGGCGTGATGGCACTGCCGTATCATATTTTCGTGGTAAGCTCAAAAATACCGCAAAATGAATACGCCGAACACGTGCAATACGGCACCGCCTTTGTTTTTGTCGCCCTTGTCGCTTTGATTGCCTCCGTCTCCATCATCCTCCGTCATCGCATCCGTGCCAACCAACGTTGGTAGACCCACGATGCCCCGATCTTCACCCATGAAACCCGTAACCACTCAGATGCCCGTCCCCGCACCGGCGGCCGACTCGGTGGAGGGAAATCGGGCGGATCCGTTGATCGAGATCGAGGAGCTGGAATTCTACTACGGCGAAAATCGGGCGCTGGATCGGGTCAGTCTGTCGATTCCGCCGAACGAAGTAACGGCGCTCATCGGACCATCGGGTTGCGGCAAAACCACCTTGCTGCGCTGTATCAATCGGATGAACGATCT
>CAKZMS010000536.1 GCA_937128785.1 uncultured Opitutaceae bacterium
CCCACAAGACTTGCTCGGCCGAGGCATCACGCACGCTCGCATAATGCCGGGGAAACTCCGCCAACATCAGATCGGGACCCGTGTCATGCGGATTATCGCCAAACTCCAAAATGGACTCGAGCCACAGCTCCAACATTTCTTCGGTTTGCCCCAGCGCCACCTGAGCCCGCCCCAACTGATAGAGGGCATCGCCCGCTCGACCCCGTCTTCCCCATCGTCGCAGATAAGCTTCAAACCACTCGGCCATTTCCGACCAACGCGTCTGCTGCGCAAATATTTCGCCGGCGGCAAAGACCGCATGATCCAGGTAATTAAGGTTGGGCGGGCTCATCCATGTTCCCGATTCGCGCGCCGCCGCATAAGCCTGCAGAGCCGCTTCCCACCGGCCCTCCGCCGCCGCCAGGTCTCCCAACAATGCTTGCGCTTCACAGACCAGCCGTGACTCCGGGTAGTCCGCGATAAACCCTTCCAGTTGCGTGCGCGCCCGACGGTATTCCAACAACCCAAACCGACACACGCCAATCCGATAGCCGGCATCCTCACTGTAACTTCCTTCGGGGTAGCGCTCGATGATGACATCGAAATGCGCCAGCGCCGGCCGAAACCGGCCTTCCATCACGTCCCCCAATTCCAGCCAGTAGTGCAAACCATCACTGAATCCACGATCTGGATACTGAGCCAGCATGGGCTCCAGTTGGGAGCGCAGTGCGCCCACGTCACCGGCATCCATCAGAGTTGAGCCGACCAGGTAGACCAGCTTCGGAGCTTCCTGCAGGGTGGGAGCCAACCTCACCCGATCCAAGAAAGCCAAGGTAAGCTCCCGCGCGGCGAGTTCGTGGCCTGAACGCACTGCCGTTTGTAGCAGTTCGTAGGCAACATCACCAATGAATCGGGTGTAGGGCGCAGTGCGCAGGTAACGCCGGGCCAACCGCCCGACCCGATCATCAAAGCCGCTGGCGGCGGCCATCTTCACCTGTCCGTAGAGCGCTTCTTCCGCGAAGCTTTCACCAGAACTCCCCTCCATGCCCGCCGCCACTTCCTCCAGCCGAAGAAACGCCCAGTAGGCTTCGAAACTGCGCCCGCGGGCCATGTAGCAACGGGCGACCCGGAACGTCAGCGCCGGACCGTAATCGGCCACTACATTCTCGTCTCCATCCTCGGTTTCATCGCTCCCCTCACCCAGCTGGGCCAGGCGGGCCCGGGCTTGAGCCAGCTCGCTTTCGACCTGCAACAGTCGCTCCGCAAACCAGGGAACTCCCTGTTTGGCCGACTGCTCCTCCTGAAGAAAATCCGCCCGTTGGTTCCAATAGGCGCGCAGCTCGTCCGGCCGCAGGACCAGTTCGTAGAAGAACAGGGCATCGCCGTATCGTTGCGCTTCGTAAAGGCGGTCACCACCCCGCATCAGCGCCAGATTGAGCGTGAGATCATGACGGGCATCACCCCGCTCACCCTGAATCGCCGGCAACTCCGCCATGGCTCCGGCAAAGTCCTCCGCCGCCATCGCCGCCTGCAACAAATAGGAGCTCGCTTTGGACCGTTTCTCCGTTGCCAGGGTGCGATCCGACAAGCCCGCAATTGCATCCCGAAAGGCCGGAAACACTTCGGGAGCTCGCGCCCAATCCCGCTCGATAAACACACAATCGGCATAGTGCTCCCAGAATCGCGTCTTCATTTCGGGAGAGAGCGCCACCGTTTGTCCTAGCTCGACCAGGTCGGCATAAACCGCGGCGGCATCACGCCACGCCTGACGGTAATAAAAGGTGTCACCCCGATACAATCGAACCGAAGCGACCCGCGAAGAATCCGGATAGGACTCCAGAAACTGACTAAAAGCCCGCTCCGCCCCATAAAGATCCGCCAGTTGAAGCCGGCCCACGCCGAGAAAATACAGTATCGACTCCCGCGCTCGAAAAGCCGCGGATTCCTCGGATTCCCGCAATCGCCGGTCCAACTCATCAAGATAGGGAACCGCCGGGCCGAATGATCCATTTTCGATGTAGTCCGAAGCGGTTTCCTGCAGCCGGGACGTCCCCATCGTGGCTGGTTCCTGCCCGGGGACGACGCTCGATAGCGTCAGGGTGAGCAAGATCGAACCCAACGGCACGGAGACGCCTAGTTTGCTCTGCAGGAGGGCAGAATCCACGCCTGCAAATCAAAGCCTTTCCGTTGCATGCCGGCAATTGCAAATGTGACGCAAAAAGGAGCGACGGTGGATCTCCCGGATCCAGCTGCGCCAGGGCTACGGCGCACATGGAAGGGGGGGATTGGCGGTCCTTCGGACCGGTGCTTCGCACTCACGGCTTCGCCGGGCCCCTTCTCCTTTCACTTCGTTTCAGTCGTCGTCTACGAGCGCAGCGAGTGGCCTGACACCCTGAGGGTGTCCGATGTCGCACTGCGTGCTCGGGACTCATCCCCCCGCCACGATTCCTCGCCGTGTTTACCCGAGCCAAATCCAAACTCCGAAATCGTAATTCGTAATTTGAAATGGCGGAGAGGGGGGGATTCGAACCCCCGATAGGTTTTAGCCTATACCCGCTTTCCAAGCGAGCGCATTCGACCACTCTGCCACCTCTCCAGGTGCTCTGTGCGGTGGTTTGAAACACCTCACAATTGGCGAAAGAGGATGAGCTAAGGCGGATCTCTGCGCCCCGGTCAATGGGAATTTCCCATCGAATTCGACGGCCGATCGATCCCGCCTGCGCTCAGACCTTCCATGTTTGGAGCACACTGATGTAGTCCGCCCGCTCCAAGCTACCCGCGTCGGTGGAGCCCCGATGGCTCAATCGGCCGCGAAAGTCTGCAATCCGCTTGTATCCCGCACTCTCCATCCATGCTTCCAATCCGGCAATCAGCTCCGCCAGTCGTTCGGGGCCGTGTTTGAGGACGGCGGAAACAACCTGCACGATATCAGCGCCCACCAGCAGGGCTTTGGCCGCATCGGCGGCGTGATGCACCCCTCCGCTGCAGGCGAGAGAGCCCGGAAAATCAGGCGATAGGATCGACAACCACCGTAAGCGCAGCAGCAGGTCGGAGGGCTCCGACAACCGCAGGTGTGTGACCTTTTCCATCTTCACCAAATCGATATCGGATTGGTGAATACGATTAAACAGGGTGATCCCGGCGGCGCCGTTTTCACTGAGACGGGCCGCAAAATGCGGGAGAGCCGAGTGAAACGGGGTGAGCTTCACCGTAACCGGAATCTGCACCGATGCCGCCACGGTGCGCACCACCTGCAACATGTCCGCCTCGATCTCATCGCCCGGGATGGCCGGATCGGCGGTAAGTTGATAAAGATTCAATTCAATGGCGGCGGCCCCGGCATCTTCCATCCGCTGCGCGTAGTCGACCCAACCACCCAGCTTTCGGCCGTTCAATGAGGCGATGATCGGAACATCCACCAACTGAGTAAGTCGCTTCAGCTGCCGGATATAATGTTCCGGATTGAGGTGGTAATCCGAATAGTTCGGCAGGCCTTTGGCCGCCTCGTCTCCGGAGATGTTTTCTTCCGTAACGAAGGGAGCGTTGGTTTCGGCCATCAATTGCTCCTCGAAGAAGGAGTGCATCACCAGGGCCGATGCGCCCGCCTCGCAGAGGCGCTGACAGAGGCTCAGATTATCGCAATAAGGTGAGGCCCCGATGATAAACGGGTTCTTGAGCTTTAGACCGAGATAGGAAGTGGAGAGGTCCATGGCGTGAGCGCGGAAAGCTAACCCGCACCAAAGAAGTTGAGGATTCGGCGCATCGATGTCACGAGCGCATCAACATCTTCGGGCGTGTTGTAGAGGTAGAAACTCGCGCGGGTGGTGCTGGGCAAACCCAATTTGTGCATGAGGGGCTGGTTGCAGTGATGCCCCCCGCGTAGCGCGACCCCGTCCTGGTCGGCAAAGGTGACCACATCGTGCGCATGCACATCGGCGAAGGCGAAACTCACCAATCCTGCCCGCGGCTCGCCGGAGCGCGGGCCCAGCAGGCGAATACCCGGGAGTTCGCTCAGTCGATCGTAGGCGAGGGCCGCGAGTTCGGCCTCGTGTTGGCCGATTTTGGGGCGCCCGACGGAATCCAGATAATCCATCGCGGCATGCATGCCGACCGCATCGGCGACATTGGGCGTGCCTGCTTCGAAGCGTTCCGGGGCCGGTTTCCACTCGCTGGCATCATAGCGCACCACGCTGATCATGCCTCCCCCGCCCTGCCACGGCGACATGTGGTCGAGCAACTCGCGGCGGCCATACAAGACCCCGATACCGGTCGGGGCCGCCATCTTGTGTCCGGAGAATGCATAGAAATCGCATCCCATCGCCTGCACATCCACGTCTTCGTGGCCGGCGGACTGCGCACCATCCACCATCGTCAGTGCCCCCACCGCCCGGGCTTTGGCACAAATCTCAGCCGCCGGATTGATGGTTCCCAACGTGTTGGAAATGTGCGTGAACGCGACGAGTTTGACCTGCTCGGTGAGCAGTTGATCGAGCGCCTCCATGTCGAGGCCGCCTTCCGCGTCCTCTCCCAGCACCGGAATATACTTTAGAGTAGCTCCGGTCTGCTGACACACGATCTGCCAAGGCACCATATTCGAATGATGCTCCATTTCGGTGCAGAGCACGACATCACCTGACTTCAGATTGTCGCGCGCCCACCCCTGGGCGACGAGGTTCACCGATGCCGTCGTGCCACTGGTAAAAACAATCTCCGCGGAATCGGCGGCATTGATGAACCGGGCGGTGCGGGCGCGCGCGGCCTCGTAGCCATCGGTCGCCCGCATCGAAAGAGCATGCAGGCCCCGGTGGACGTTGCTGTTATCCCGCTCGTAGAAACGCGCGACCGCATCGATCACCGCGCGGGGTTTGTGGGTCGTGGCCGCGTTGTCGAGATACACCAGCGGATGCCCACCCACGTGCTGGTCGAGCACGGGGAAATCCACCCGTAGATTGGAGAAGTCGGAACTCATGAAACTTAATTTTCCACCGGTTGATCCGGCTTGTTGAGGGCATCGATGGCCGCGTGCCAGGAGAGCGTGGCACATTTGATCCGAGCCGGAAAAGCATGCACGCCGGCAAACGCGGCCACCTCGCTGAAGTCCGCCGGCTCCTCGCCCGTGGTCACGATATTTTTGAATTCATCGAACTCCGATTCCGCCTCGGCCAGGGTTTTGCCCTGCAACTGAGTCGTCATCAGGGAGGCACTCGCCTGCGAAATGGCACATCCTGAACCCTCAAAACTGATTTCCCCGATCTTCTCCCCCTCCATTTTGAGATAAACGGTGCAATTATCGCCGCAGGTCGGGTTATCGCCGGAAGCCACCCGAGTGGCCTGGGGCAATTTGCCGCGATTGCGCGGTCGCTTGTTGTGGTCGAGGATGACCGCTTGATAAAGGTCCGTGAGATCAGACATGAAGCGACCAATTTCTCCGATCTGGGGATTTTGGCAACCCCCCAAGCGTCATCGCCACCTCTACGGCACCTAGTTCAAACCGTCAGAGCATGAGCTCGTCCCTTGCGGACCAGCGTCTGATCGAACGCCATGGCAACCACCCGCAGCAGGGGTTCTCCCCGACGAGTGATCGCGAGGCCGGCATCATCCCACTCGACCAAACCCTCTTCCCGCAGGGGCTTCAGCGACTGCAACTCGGCCTCGTAGGTCCGGGCAAAATCGCAATCCCAGTCCTCACTCAACTGCTTAAAGTCGAGCCGCCGATCGCACATGATCCCCATGATCAGGCGCCGTCGGCGCTTGTCCTCGGCGGTCAACCGATACCCCTTTTCCGTCGGGAGTCGGCCCTCGGCGAGGGCCTGTCGATATGCGGCCAACGATTTGGGATTCTGCCAATAGGCGTCGGGTGAGGAGGATATGGATGATATCCCGAAAGCGTAGAGCGAAGCCCCTGCCCGCGTGCTGTAGCCCTGGAAGTTACGCTGGAGGGTGCCCTCTTGCCGCGCCACGGCCAAGGGGTCGTCCGGACGGGCGAAATGATCCAGTCCGATATCGATAAAACCCGCCTCACGGAGCGCCCGACTGATCACCCCGAACATGGCCAGCTTGTCTTCGGGCCCGGGCATCTGACCGCGTTGGTCGAAAATACGTTGGGCGGGCTTGATCCACGGGACATGGGCGTAGCTGAAGACGGACAAGCGATCCGGCCGCAAGGCGAGCACGTCTTTCACGGTCTGCGCCACCGTGTCCACGGTCTGCAACGGCAAGCCGTAGATCAGATCAAAGTTGATGTCGCGGATACCTGCAAGCCGTAGCAGATCAACGGCCTTTCGATTGAGCTCGTCGGGCTGCACCCGATGAATTGCCTGCTGTACTTCCGTATTGGTATCTTGAA
Source organism: uncultured Opitutaceae bacterium (assembly GCA_937128785.1). Taxonomy (GTDB): domain Bacteria; phylum Verrucomicrobiota; class Verrucomicrobiia; order Opitutales; family Opitutaceae; genus Actomonas. The sequence goes on from CAKZMS010000536.1 coordinate 6,326, forward strand.
TACCCAGGGAGGCTCGATTGATGCCGAGATCCGCCAACACCTTGACCTGCTCGGCGGAGACCACCCGCGGGTCGATCTCGATACTCAGTTCCGCATCCTCGGCAAAGCGAAAGGTGCGGTGCAACACGTCGCCCAGTTCCTGCAGCAGTTCGGCGGAGAAGAAGGTCGGGGTGCCTCCCCCGAAATGCAGTTGCTCAACGGGTCGCGACCGGTCGATTCGAGCGGCCACCAAAGCGATCTCTTTTTTGAGTTCGGCCAGGTAAGTGGCAGCCCAGTCTTGCCGGCGGGTGATGATCGTGGTGCAGCCGCAATACCAGCAACGCGACTCGCAAAACGGCAGATGAAAATAAAGCGACAGCGGACGCGAAGGATCCCGATTGTCAGCGGCAATGACCCCGTCCAAATCCAAATCCGCCAACCGATCGTGGAAGCGATTGGCCGGAGGGTAAGAAGTGTAGCGGGGACCGGGAATCGCATACTTTCGAATGAGATCCAGATCCAAAGCAGCGTCTTCGCCGGTGGGTGGGTCGTGCGGCAGAATCATGGGAGGCGGATGAGGCCTTTAAGGTCTCACATCCGGCGGTCGCGCGCTCCGCACGGATTGCGGGCCCGTAGGCGGTTTTTGCCTCCTCTCCCGTGGGGCAAATCACCGCGGAATGACCAAAACCATCCCCACCTGGAGGTCGTTTTGCGACCGCATCTTACTCTGGTTCGCGGCGTAAATGTCCTTGGCCCGGGTGGAATCTTGGTAATAGCGCCGGGCGAGCCCGTAAAGGGTGTCGCCTTTGACGACGGTGTGCGTGCGGGTAGGCTCGGCCGTGCCCACGGCGGCCGCGGGACGGGTAGGTTCGGCCTTCACCGGCTCCGTCGCGGTGGTGATGGGGGCCCGGCTGAATCGAGAGGGCTGAGTCTGGTTGGCGGGCGGGGGCGTGATGGTTGGCCGGGGGGTCGAGGGGCTGCCCGGACCGGTCAGACTGGCAACGGTTCCCCGACTGGTGGCCCGACTTCCGTAGAGCTGGGTCAACTCATCCTTCAAGCGGGTGTTTTCCCGCTGGAGTTGATCCACCACCTCCAGCAGATCCTTGCGCATCGTCTGGTTTTCGAGCGGTTGAGCCGGCAAGGTGCGGGCAAAATCCCGGGTGGCGGCATCGATGCGCTGCCGAACCAGATCCGCCTGGGGTCCGTTCGGTTTGTATTCGAGGTATTTCCGAAAGTGATAAATCGCGGCGATCGGGTCCTTAATTTCGAGCTGATAGAGCAACCCCACCTCGAGGTGGGATTCCGGAGCACCATCGCGCCGCGTTTGGATCACGTAGTTGAACTCGGCCAGCGCCGCCTGCTCCCTCCCCTGCTTCAACAACCGCTTGCCCTCCTCGTAAGCGGGTTCGTTGACCTCGGCGATGGACTCGCCCTCAGGCAAGCGATTGCAGCCAACCGACACGATAAGCGATACCACGACGACTCCGGAGAGGAAACGTCGGGCAAATGATGGCTGGGAAAAGGATTTGAATGCCGGCAAGCTGAATTCTAAGTCTGCCATTGGTCGCGCCGACTCAAACCCTAAATGGCCATTACACCCAAAACAGCCCTTCAACGTGCCCGCGCCTGTCTCGAAATTGAGCAGGAAGCCCTCGCGGCCACGGCCAGCAGTCTCGACCGCCGTTTCGTGGCGGCAGCCCGGGCGATTGAATCCGCCACGGGCGAAGGCGGCAAATTGATCTGCAGCGGGGTCGGGAAATCAGCCCATATCGCGCAAAAACTCGTCGGCACGTTTAACAGCACGGGGGTGGTCACCTGCTTCCTCGATGCCACCCAGGCGCTGCACGGGGATCTCGGTCTTTGCGCACCGGGAGATATCGCCATCCTTTTCAGCAACAGCGGGCAGACGGAGGAAGTCCTGCGACTGCTCACGATGCTCAAACGATTCGAAGTCACCGTGATCGCCTGCACCGCTCACCCGGAATCCGATCTGGCAAGTGAAGCCGATCATCAACTCCTCTACGAAGTGCCCCGGGAGGCCTGCCCGTTGGAGTTGGCGCCGACCGCCAGCACCACCGCCGCCCTCGCCCTGGGCGATGCCCTGGCGATGGTGTTGCTGAAAGCCCGGGGTTTCACCCGCGAAGACTTCGCCAAGTATCACCCGGCGGGTAATTTGGGGCGCGTGCTGCTCCTGCGAGTCGGGGATATCATGCGCCAGGGGGATCGCCTGGCGGTCGCTCCTGACACCGTATCGACGCAGGACGCGATTCTCCGCCTGACCAAAGCCAAAAGCGGGAGTATTGCTCTGGTGAATGCCCGATCGGGCAAGCTGACCGGCATTCTGACCGATGGGGATTTTCGGCGTGCTGCCCTCACCGGCGAGGGGTTCCTCCAAAAACCGGTGAAGCAGTTCATGACCCGGAAACCCAAGACCGTCAGCGAGGACGCCCTCGGCGTGGATGCCCTCCGTATCTTCGAGGCGCACAAGATCGACGATTTGATCGTGGTGAACAAAGCGGGGAAGCCGGTCGGGTTGGTCGACGGTCAAGACCTGCCCAAACTGAAGATCGTATAGAATTCGGGCCGGAATTGCGCATTCGCTGCGATTCCTTGCGCAAAACACGGATTTTCATCCCCGTGTAGCCAAGAATTGTTCAAAACTCCCTGTCATGGCCACGCCTTCATTCGTTTACCAAGATCCCCTGCCGCTGGGGAAAGATGAAACCTCCTACCGCCTGCTTTCCCATGAGGGCGTCAGCACCGCTGAATTTGATGGTCAGACCGTGCTCAAGGTCAGTCCGGAAGCGCTGACGTTCCTGGCCGACCAGGCCTTCCACGATTGCTCGTTCACGCTTCGGACCAAGCACCTGGAGCAGGTGGCCGCCATCCTCGATGATCCCGAGGCATCGGACAACGATCGCTACGTGGCCACGACTCTGCTGAAGAACGCCGAAATCGCAGCCGAAGGCATTCTCCCTTTCTGTCAGGACACCGGAACCGCGATCGTCATGGGCAAGAAGGGGCAGAACGTATGGACGGGTGGCGGCGATGCCGAGGCCCTGTCGAAAGGCGTCTACGACTGCTACACCCGCGAGAATCTGCGCTACTCGCAGACCGCTCCCATCACCATGTATGAGGAGCAGAACACCAAGACCAACCTCCCGGCGCAGATCGATCTCCTGGCCACGGATGGAGACGAATACAAATTCCTCTTCGTCGCCAAGGGTGGCGGCTCCGCCAACAAGACTTTCCTGTATCAAGAGACCCGTGCCCTGCTCAATCCGGCCAGCTTGGAGAAGTTCATGCTCGAAAAGATGCAGACTCTGGGCACGGCCGCCTGCCCTCCCTACCACCTCACGTTCGTGATCGGTGGCACCAGCGCCGAAGCCTGCTTAAAAACCGTTAAGATGGCATCGACCAAGTATCTCGATGCCTTGCCCACCTCAGGCAACGAACACGGTCAAGCTTTCCGGGATATCGAGCTGGAGGAGAAGGTGCTGAAGCTCGCTCAAAGCACCGGAATTGGGGCGCAGTTCGGTGGCAAATACTTCGCGCTCGACGTGCGCATCGTGCGCCTACCGCGCCACGGCGCTTCCTGCCCGGTGGGGATCGGGGTGTCCTGCAGCGCCGACCGCAACATCAAGGCCAAGATAAATCGTGAAGGCATCTGGCTCGAACAGATGGAGACCAATCCGGGACGTCTCATTCCCGAGGAGATGCGCACGCTCAAGCAGGAAAAGGTCGTTAACATCGACCTGAACCAGCCCATGGCGGACATTCTGGCCGAGCTTTCGAAACACCCCGTCACCACTCGCGTGCTGCTCAATGGTCCCATGATCGTCGCTCGCGACATCGCCCATGCGAAGCTGAAGGAGCGCATCGATGCCGGCGAAGGTTTGCCCGAATACCTGAAAAACCATCCGGTATACTACGCAGGTCCGGCCAAGACACCGGAAGGCTACGCGTCCGGCAGCTTCGGCCCCACCACCGCGGGTCGCATGGACAGCTACGTTGATCTCTTCCAGGAAAACGGCGGCTCCATGATCATGCTCGCCAAGGGAAACCGCTCCAAGGCGGTGACCGATGCCTGCAACAAGCACGGCGGCTTCTATCTTGGCTCCATCGGCGGACCCGCCGCGATTCTCGCCAAGGAAAGCATCCGCAAGGTCGATGTGCTGGAGTATCCCGAGCTCGGCATGGAAGCCGTGTGGAAAATCGAAGTGGAAAACTTCCCCGCGTTCATCCTCGTGGATGACAAGGGCAACGACTTCTTCGTCAACGGCTGCGCCGCGTGCGTGCCCGGCAAGTAACGGCCGGTCCTAGAGACGCGCCCCGGCCGGCCTCGCGCTAGGGCACCGTCACCCGCACCCAGATCGGGAAGTGATCCGAGGCGAAGAAGCCGGGCTTGACCGCGGGTTTCTGGAGCTCGAACTCATCCACCTGCATGTCCGGCGTCACGAAGACGTAATCGATCCGGCGGAGGGGCCGGTCCGGCTTCCCCGGTTTCTGATTGGCTAGGTCCGCCGCTGCGACCGCCTCGCCCGGGCCGAGGAAGGTTTCGAGTTGTCCGCGAACTTCCCCCGCCACATCCCGCGCATCAATCATCCCCAAGTCGTCCGCGTCCACCATGCGCCGGTAAGCTTCACTTTCGGGGAGCGAGTTGAAATCACCCGCCAGGATCAGCGGCATTTGCCCCACCGCCTTGCGCATTCGACTGACCAGTAGTTCCACGGCAACTTCCGCCCTTTGCCCGTGGATATGAACATTGCCGATGGCGATCTCTTTGCCGGTCGCAAGATCCCGCAACGCCACCCAGGTGAAAACCCGTCCGTGGTGCTTGGTGTTTTCAAGGTTATCGCCGGGTCGCGTTGGGGTTTCCCCGACCCAAAACGACCCGTGTTCCATCAACTCAAACCGATCCGGATGGTAGAAAATGGGCACAAACTCATACCAACGCTGATCTCCTCGATGACCGTCACTGCGTTCTCCCACCACATAATGATAGTCCGGCAGCATCGCCTGATACTCTGCGATCATCCACTCGGAGGCTTCCTGAATGAGAATCACCTCCGGCGTGTGCTCGCGCAGGGTTTCGGCCACCACGTCACCCCGATTCACCCACGTCTCGCCGGTAAAATCGATTCTCACGTTGTAGCTCAACAACCAGAAGGAATCTGCCGACGCGGCCGATGAAAATACGGACCAGCTTCCGGCGAGTATCAGCAGAAGGATTCGGGGCAACTTCATCATGCGCTCATTTGAACACGATCGCCCCGGCATGCAATCAACGTCCCGCCCCCGCGCCCGGACATCAATTGGCCGGAGCCACGGACTGAGCTTCCTGTAGAGTCAGCCACAGGCTAATCCCGTCGGTGATCATTTGCACCGCGATGAGGATCAGCAGCATGCCCATCAATCGTTCGGCCGCGCGCATACCGCGGGTGCCTAAAATTCGGGCCACCCGCTCACCCATGATGAGAATTCCCGCCGAGATCGCCGACGCCACGATCAGCGCAATCATCCATTCCCAGATGCGATCGGGCTCCTTGCTGGCCAACAGCAGCAGGAAGGCAATGCCGCTGGGACCCGCGATCATGGGCGTAGCCAGAGGTACGATGAAAGGCTCGTCATCACCCGGCACGCCCAACTGCACCGCGCGGTTGGGAAAGACCATGCCGATCGCGATCAGGAAAAGCAGAATGCCACCGGCCAGACTCAAGGAAGACTGCTGCAATCCCAGAAACGTCAGCAACTGGGCCCCGACCAGGAGGAAGGTCATCAGGATCCCGAACGCAATGAGGACCTCCCGCAGCAATACCTTGCGCCGTCGCTCCGCGGGCACGTTGGACAAGATCGCGTTAAACATCACGATATTGCCGAACGGGTCCAAGATGAGCAGCAACGTGGCCGCAGCGGAAAACAAGGTCATACCCGCAAGCTGGACTCATAGGCAGCCGGGGCAAGCCCAGTGAAACGTGATCGGGAAAGACTGTTTGTAACGTAATACGTTACTAACCGGACCGGCTCACTCGCCTTGAACCGTCACGATCAAGCGGCGGGTATGCGGGGCCGCCCGGTGCTCCCAAAGGAACAGCCCCTGCCAGGTGCCCAAGGCCATGCGGCCGGCCGTAATTGGAACCACTTCACTGGTGCGGGTCAGGGCCATTTTGATGTGACTGGGCATGTCGTCGGGTCCCTCCAGCGTATGGTGAAAATCGGGATCATTTTCCGGCACGAGACGATCCATCCAGCGCTCCAAATCACGGCGAGCGGTGGGATCGGCATTTTCCATGATCACCAAGCTGCAGCTGGTGTGCTGGCAAAACACGGTCACAGTTCCGGCCTGCACGCCACTTTCCGCGACCATCCGGCCCACCTCACGGGTGATTTCATGGGTTCCCGCGCCACGGGTGGAAAGACTGACGACTTCCTGAAAAACGGCCATGCCTGCAGCACGCCAAGCAAGCTCCGTCGTAGCAATGCTGGAACCGGCGAAAGTATGGGTGCAGGCGCAAAAAAAACCCGACCTCGCCGGGTCGGGTAAAATTGAAAGTAGCGAACGAAATCAGAATTTCAGGATCAACCGATCACCATCGGCCGATACCCGACTCACGGAATCGTAGAGCTCGTCCTGACTGATCCGACGGGCGATCAGACTGTGGGTGTCACGACCAGCCGGGCTTTCGGACTCCGTCATGAAGTCCTCGGTCGGCGCTTGGTAAACGAAGAGGCGTTCACGGGTCGGTTCCGGCACCGTTACTTTGCCCAAAGTCTCCGAATTGGTAACTGCCGCCGCGAGGTCAACCTGGGGCTCGCCCAGCAGACGGCCCACTTGAAGTCGTTCGGCCTCGACTTTGGCCAAATTGGCCGCAATCGAACGCTCTGAGGGAGAAGGAGTTGCTGGAACCATGTCTTCAGCGGAAATCGACGGTCCCGCCCATACCACCATCGGCGCGAGTTCCACCTGGGTCACCGGGGCCGAAACTACTTCGACAACAGCGGGGCTTTCAGCCGCTTCGGTGACATCCTGACTCTCGGCGACCTCTACAGCAGCAATCGGAGTTTCCACCGCCACTTGGGGAGCGTCAAAATCAGCCATCGGCTCAACCGCTGGGGCAAGCGGCTCCGTGTAAGTTACTTCAAAACCGGGCTCGCTGTAGTCGCGGAATGACAAAAACGTAATCGCCAAGACAGCCGTCGCCCCGATGGGCATCTGATAGCGCGCAAAGCCGGCAAATACCCGCGGAAGGCTGAACCACCAGCGCTTCGGCTCAATGGCCTCTGCCCGTTGCCGAACGTGGAACTCCTGCTGGAAATCCTGCCAAAAGTCGTCGCTAGGCCGTTCGGCCCGCTTCAACGCAAATAGATCGTCTAGAGATACTTGCTTGGGATTTGGTTTATCGGATTTCATGCATTCAAATAGGACTGCAATTCGGCTTGGAGAATCTGTTTGGCGTAATGTAAACGGGAGCGGACCGTCCCCACAGAGCATCCTACCACTTCGGCAATCTGCTCATGGCTCAGGCCATCAATTTCGAAAAGAGTCACAACGGTGCGATGCTTGATAGACAGTTTTTGCATCGCCTCGTTCAATTTTTCCTGAAGTTCCCGCACGTAGACCTCCCGATCTGCCCCGTGCTTATCGGTCAATTGGGCCAAAATCTCGGTGGTTTTGTCGTCTTCGTTGATCTTTTCGAAGCTGAAAAACGTCCGTAATTTGGACTTCCGGAGGTGGCTGAGAGCGGAATTAACGGCGATCCGATACAGCCAGGTAAAAAATGAAGATTGCCCCTGGAATCGATTAATCGACTTAAACGCCTTTATGAAAGCATCTTGGGTAAGATCGGCGGCATCCTCCCGATTCGAGGTCATGTTGTAAACGACCCCGTAGACCCGTTCGCGGTAGCGCAGGACCAACTGGTCAAAAGCCGCGATTTCGCCGTCTTGTACTCTCTGCACGATGGCCCAGTCATTATCGGCTTCCTGGCGACGCTCAGCCGAGCTCACCATGGTTTTACCGAGGACTTTCGAAAGGGCCGACATTTGGACAGAAAATTGGCTCAATCGGGACCGGCCTGCAACTGCAAACCTTGCTCGATAGGCCTCCTAATCGACTCGAAGTTTGGCCACCTGGTTTCGCAGCACCTGGGTGAGCGCCAGGAGTCGGGGGGTCGCGGCGCACCCGGCATGGGGTTTTAAGGCCGCCTCCGCCAGCCGCAGCTCCTGTTCCAGCGCCTGATCCACTCGCGCAAAAATGCCCAGCTCCCGCATCTGCTTCAGCCTGAGCTCGGCGTGAGGAGAGCGTTCCCCGGTTATTTCGCCAATAACAGTGATGCGTTCCGCCGGGGGCAGCGCATCCGCCAGCTCCATCAGGGGTAGCGTGAGTTTCCCGCTCCCCAGATCCGTCCCCAGGGTTTTCCCGATTTTGGATTCCTGACCAAAAAAGTCCGCCAGATCATCGAAGATCTGATAGGCGATGCCCAACTGGCGCCCGAAGGTAGCCGCGGCGTCCACAAATGACTCGGGGTAGCCCGCCAAATAGCTGCCCAATTGGCAGGACACCCGAAACAGCTCAGCGGTCTTGAGGTCGATCACCCGCTGGTAGTCCTCCCGGGAAATCTCCGTCGTGCCGCGTCGGAGGGTTTGAATAATCTCCCCGGCACAGACTTTGCGGGTGCTTTCCGCCACCGCCGAGCACACCAAGGTGGTGGGAAATTGCGCCGCCAAGTGCAGGGCATGGGCAAACAAGGCATCCCCCAACAGAACCGCTGCCTCCGGTCCGTAGGAACGGGCCGCGGAGTCCCTGCCCCGCCGAATCTCCGCCCCGTCCATGATATCGTCATGAACCAGGGTCGCCAGATGCACCAACTCGATTACGGCCGCCACCCTCACCAGGTCCGGGTTCACAGCGTCATCACGCCATCCGCTCAGGAAGACCAGCGACGGTCGGATGCGTTTACCCGACGTATCAATGCAGTAGTCGGCCATCGCCCGAATCTCCGGCTCAAACGAAGCCACCTGTTCCCGGAGGCAGGCGTCAAGCGCGCTGACGTGGGGCCCCAGGCTCGTGAACACCGATTCAAAATCAATCGGAGCGGTCGAGGCGGCTGGTGGGGAGTCGGATGAATTCATGCGAAAAGCAACACCATGCTCAGGGAAAGGCTTCTGGCTAATCGAATCGACCGGAATTAGCTCGCCTTCGCCGCACTGCTTAAATCCCTAAAGAGCATCGGAGCCTCCGCGACATGAATGATTCCCCTTTTCTCGCCCTGATGATGATCGCCGCCGGCGGGTATGTGCTCCGGGTGTGGATTCAGGACATGCGGGAAGCGGAAGCGGGACGTCCCATCCGGGGAGGATTTCCGGGAGCCTACCTTTGCAGTCGAAAAGCCATCCTGATCGCGGTGACGGGCGCCTTGGTCATCCTGCTTGCCGAAACCTTGGGGGAAATCGCCCTCGGGCTTGATCAGGAGCAATCGGAAATGAGCGTGCTCTTCGGCATCTACACGCTCTCAGCCGCCATAATCGAAGAAGTGGTTTTCCGCGGTTTCCTCGTCATCGACAAACGCGGGGTCCTGCTCCGGTGGGTCGGCATCGTGGGCGCGTCCGTGGTGTTTGCCGCCTTCCACCCCTTCTTGTGGGAGTGGGAGGACAGCCAGCTTACCTGGACCTTCAACGCCAAAGGCTGGTTTAGCACGGGAGCCATCTTTGTCGGCTCGCTGTGGTTCTACTACGTGCGGTTCATGCCCTCGAATCCGCAGCACTCCTTGCTGCCCTGCTTCGCGGCCCACTTCACGAAGAACGCAGGCGTCTTCGCCATCAAGGGCGCGCAGGGCTTCGTGGTTGGGTTCTGGTAACCAGAACCCAACCCGAATAAACCTTTCCGGCTCAGGGAACTTCGTAGACTTCGACGAGCGCGATGCCGGAGGAACCGGACGCTGTGCCGACGATGGCAGTGTAAACCCCCGGCGGCAGCGTGATCAGCAGCGCGGCATCCTTGCTGCCGGAGGGCAGCGCGAACGCGCCTACCTGCGCCGCCACATCGGTGACCAAATTCGCGTCGTTGCCGCGTTCCCAGTCATCGTTTTCGCGAACCGTGAGTCCGGTATCCTGGCGGATCAGACGCAGATTCGGATCAGCCAGGCTGCCGTTGACGCCCAGAGACGAAAGGGTCGGACCGACCGCACGGATAAGCACCCGTTTCGGCGTCGTGCCATTGATGACCACACCCGCGATCAAACGCTGATCACCGGTGCCGACGCGCCC
>CAKZMS010000537.1 GCA_937128785.1 uncultured Opitutaceae bacterium
TTACCGGATTGCAGGCGGCCATCACCGAAGATCGGGCGGCCGGTTTGAAACCCGTGTGCGTCATCGCCGCCGCTGGCACCACAAACACCGGGTCGATTGACGACCTCAAAGCGATCGGCGAACTCTGCCGTCGCGAGGGCCTGTGGTTTCACATCGATGGGTGCATTGGCGCGTTGATCAAAATCGCGCCCAAATACCGCCACCTCGTCGACGGGCTGGAACAGGCCGATTCGTTGGCGCTCGATCCCCACAAGTGGATGCACACGCCATTTGAGGCCGGTTGCGCACTGGTGCGGGACGCCGAGCTACATCGTAATACCTTCGCCATCCATGGGGAGTATTTAGAGGAGAAACCCCGCGGCCTGGCTTCCGGCGAGTTTTTGGCCGACTATAGTTTCGAGCTTTCCCGGGGGTTCAAAGCGCTCAAAATCTGGATGTCACTCAAGGAACAAGGCGTCGAAAAGTTCGGTCGTCTGATCGACCAAAACATCGAGCAAGGCCTCTACTTGACCGGGCGCATCGTGGCACAGCCCGAGCTGGAGCTGATGGCGCCCACCGCGATCAACATCGTCTGCTTCCGCTACTCGCCGGCCGGAGCCGACGAGGCCGCGACCAAGGCGATCAACACTGAAATCATGCTACGTATCCAAGAATCCGGCACAGCAGTGCCATCGGACACCACGGTGCACGATCGCTACGCGCTGCGGGTGGCGATCAACAACCACCGCACCACTCAGGCCGACTTGGATCTGTTCATCGCCGAAGTGCTCCGGCACGGCGCCGAGCTGGAGCGATCGATGCTGGCGAGCAGGTAAAAGTCGGATCGGGATGGCACCGGTGCGACGGATTGGTTGCGTTCCCGCTTCGTCTGGCCGTAAGCCCTGCCAATGGACGTTGAGATTATTCAGGCCGACTACACCGACCCCCGACAAAGCAAAGACCTTATCTTTGTTCTCAATGCCTATGCTTCGGACCCGATGGGGGGAGGCACACCGCTGAGTGATTTTGCCAAGGCTAACCTTGCGGAGAAACTCGCGACGCTCCCGCACGCATTTTCCATCCTCGCCTACGTCGACGGTGAACCGGCCGGACGGGCCAACGGGTGTGAAACCCCCTCCTCCTGTGCCTGCAAGCCGCTGAGCAACAGCCACGACCGGGCCGTGCTGGAGAAATTCCGGGGACGTCGCCTGAGCCAACGACTGCTCGAGAAGGTGGAGGCGATCGCCCGCGAACGGGACTGTTGCAAAATCACCCTCGAGGTCCTCAGCGGCAATACGGTCGCCAAGAATGCCTACACCAAATTCGGCTTCGCGGGATATGAGTTGGACCCGGCCACCGGTCACGCGCTGTTCTGGGAAAAGGCGCTTTGAGGATGGGGTAGCTCCGACAGAGAATCTTTTACAGAAGGCAGCAGATAATTGGATCTGTGAAGATCTGAGCAATCGGTGGTTATAAGCCCGCGGTGGAGTGGAGGGCTTTGTAGGTATGTTCGCGAAATGGGGTAGAGTCGTGAAAAGTTAACTCCGTTTCACTCCGTAAACTTTTAAACGACATCAACCCCGTCGGATTCATAACTTCTGTAACAACTCCTGAGCACTCTGCGGTCTCGGCCAATTCCGTCGGCGCCTGACTCTTTGAAAATTCATTTCCAGCATTGTCTTGGCGGCCGGTGCGGATCAGGTTTTCCGAGCTTTTCTCCCGATGCTTCCTAGATTCCTTTCCCCCGACACCGCGGACTACGCGGCCACCCTCAGTATTCCACCTCTCAGTCGCCGCGGCTTCGTCAAAGCCTCCGGCGCATTCGCCCTCGGCATCACGCTGATAGGCCGCATGCGGGCCGAGGCGGCCGGGAGCCCCCTAAAGGAGGTCGCCGGTGGCGATGCCACCCCCTCACTCTGGATCGCCATCGAGCCGGACGGCACGGTGAAGATCACCTGCCACCGCTCCGAGATGGGCCAACAGGTGTGGACTTCCATGGCCCAAATCGTGGCCGATGAGCTGGAAGCCAATTGGGAGAAGGTCGAAATCGTCCAAGCTCTCGGTCACCCCAAATACGGCGACCAAAACACGGACGGTTCCCGCTCAGTCCGCTACAATTTCCATCGCCTGCGCGTCGCGGGTGCCGCCATGCGCACCATGCTGGAGACCGCGGCCGCTGCGCACTGGGGAACGACCCTGGCAAACTGCAAAGCGGACCAGAATTACGTGCTCCGCCCCAGCACCGGTGACCGGTTGAGTTTTGGCGAACTCGCCGCTGCAGCCGGCAAGTTGGAGATCCCCGCCGAGGCCGACGTGAACCTGAAATCCCGCGATCAATGGCGCTACATCGGCAAGGAGATCCCTTCCCTCACCGTGCCCCTCATCGTGCGCGGTCAAGGCACCTTCGGTATCGATGTGGATCGCCCCGGCATGGTGCACGCGGTGGTCGCTCATCCCCCCCAGGTTTTTGGCAGTGTCGGTTCCGTCGATGACGCCGCGGCATTGGCCGTCCCGGGAGTGATGCAGACCGTTCAACTCCCCACACCGGAAGCCCCGCCCTTGTTTCAGCCTCTCGGCGGCGTGGCCGTCGTGGCCATGGACACCTGGGCCGCCATCCAAGGTCGCAAAGCACTTAACATCACCTGGCAGGACGGCCCCAACGCAGGACATGACTCCGATTCTTATCGGGAGCTCCTGCAGGAGAATACGCGCAACCCCGGCGCCGTAGAACTCGATCGCGGCGATACCCTCACCGCTCTGAGCAACGCTCCAAATAAGCTTACCGCCGAATACTACGTGCCCAACCTCGCTCACTCCCCGATGGAACCGGTGCACGCCACCGCCGAGTGGGACGGTGACACGCTTGAGTGCTGGGCCTGTGTGCAGGATCCGCAAAGCACCCGTGGTGTGTTGGCCGGGTTCTTCGGCATCGATCCGGACAACATCAAAGTAAATGCCACGTGGCTGGGCGGCGCCTTTGGTCGCAAGTCCAAACCCGACTTTGTCGTCGAGGCCGCTTTCATCGCCCGCGAGGTCGGCAAGCCAGTCAAGGTGACCTGGACCCGCGAAGACGATCTACAACACGGCTACTACCACGCCGTGAGTGCGCAACGACTCGAAGCCGCGCTCGACGACGATGGCAATTGCCGCGCCCTGCTCCACCGCACCGCCTTCCCATCCATCGGCTCCACCTTTAATGCGGCCGCCGATCAAGGCGCTGGCTTTGAACTCGCCCTCGGCGCGTCGGACAACCCGTTCGAGGTGCCCAACCTGCGACTCGAGGTCGGCAAGGCACCGCCGCACCTTCGCATCGGTTGGCTGCGCTCCGTGTGCAACATCCAGCCTGCGTTTGCCGTCCAGAGTTTCGCTGACGCAATGGCGCACGCCGCCGGACGCGACCCCAAGGACTACCTCCGCGATCTGATCGGATCCGCCCGTATCATCGATCCCAATACGGAAGGCGCGACCTACCCCAACTATGACGCATCGCTGGAAGACTATCCCATCGAAACCGGTCGACTGACCCACGTCCTTGATAAGGTCGCCAAGATGGCCAAGTGGGGACGTTCCCTGCCGAAGGGCCACGGCCTCGGCATTGCGGTTCATCGTGCTTTCCTCAGCTACATCGCGACCGTCATCGAAGTGAAGGTCACGAACGACGGCCAACTCAGCATCCCCGGCATCTGGCTGGCCATGGACGCCGGCACCGTCGTCAATCCGCGCCATGCCCGCGCACAGATGGAAGGCGGCACGATCTACGGATTGTCCAACGCGCTCTACGGCGAGATCACCGCCAAGAACGGTGCCGTGGTGCAGCAGAACTTCCCGGACTGGCGCCTGATGCGCATGTCCGAAGCACCCCGTGCCTTCGAAGTGGAGATCATCGACTCCACGTCCCGTCCCGCCGGCATCGGCGAACCGGCCACTCCGCCGGCCGCGCCCGCTCTGACCAACGCGATCTTCGCCGCCACCGGCAAACGGATCCGCTCGCTGCCCATCCTCGGCCCGACCGGTGAAACCCTGAACCTCGAATCCTAATTTAACCGCAACCGATCCAGACCATGGCGATCACTCTCAAAATAAACGGCGAAAACACCAAGATCGACGCGGCTCCCGGCACCCCCTTGCTGTGGGTGCTCCGCGATCACCTTAAGATGACCGGCCCGAAGTTTGGCTGCGGCGTCGGCCAATGCGGCGCCTGCACTGTCCACTTCAACGGCACCCCGGTCCGTTCCTGCCAACTGCCGCATGACGAAGTCGGCGACGCCGAGATCACCACCATCGAGGGCAAGGAAGGCAAAGCGGCCAACGCGATCCGCGAAGCGTGGATCGCCGCCGACGTGCCCCAGTGTGGCTACTGCCAATCGGGCCAGATCATGGCCGCGACCGCTCTTTTGGAGGACAACCCCAAGCCTTCCGACGATGACATCGACACCGCCATGACCGGCAACATCTGTCGCTGCGCCACCTACATGAGCATCCGCCGCGCCATCAAAGACGCGGCCAAGACACTGGCATAGCCGGCTGGCCGGACGCCGGTTTTTACAGAAGGCAGCGAAGAGAACGAAGGGCCCATCCAACGCTACTTTTTACAGGAGAGAGCAGAGCACAGCAGAGAATTGGATCGGTGAAGATCTGAGCAATCGGTGGTTAAAAGTCTGAGGTGGAGGGGAGGGACTTGTGGGTGCGTTCACGAAAAGGGGTCGAGTCGTGAAAAGTTAACTCCGTTTCACTCTGTAAACTTTTAAACGACATCAACCCCGTGGGCTTCGAAAACCAATCCAGCCTCACGGGTTTCAGCGGTAAGGCTCTGCTTCTCTCTGCTCCCCCCGTTATGAAAAAACCAACAGGGGAGTGGCACCCCTCACTCGGCCAGTTCGCGCCAGAGGAAGGTGAAGCTCAATGCCCAGAGTTGGGCGCGCTCGGCGTTGTTGGCGGCACCGCCGTGGCCGCCTTCGGTATTCTCCCAGTAGAGGAAATCGTGTCCCATGGACTCGAGGCGGGCGGCCATTTTGCGCGCGTGCGCGGGATGCACCCGATCGTCGTGCGTCGACGTCACGAATAGAATCCGCGGGTAGTCGCCGTGCTCGTCGAGGTTTTGATAAGGCGAGTAGGTGGCGATGAAATCCCGCTCGGCGGGGATCTCCGGATCGCCGTATTCACCCGTCCATGACGCGCCGGCCAACAGCTTGTGGTAGCGCAGCATGTCGAGCAGGGGCACCTGGCACACCACCGCGCCCCAGAGGTCGGGGCGTTGGGTGTAGGCCACGCCCACGAGTAGCCCACCTTGGCTGCCGCCCATGATGCCGAGATGTTGCGGCGAGGTCACCCCGCGGGCGATCACGTCCTCGCCGATCGCGGCAAAGTCATCCCAGGACGTCTGACGTTTTTCCTTCAGCGCCGCCTGATGCCACTGAGGCCCGAATTCTCCGCCACCACGAATGTTGGCGAGGATGTAGACGCCACCGCGCTCGAGCCACGAACGCCCCCAGGTACCGGAGTAGCCGGGTTTCATTGACACCTGAAATCCGCCGTAGCCATAAACCAGGGTCGGGTTGGTGCCGTCCAACTTGAGGTCGGCACGCGAGACTTGGAAGTAGGGGATCTTCGTGCCGTCGGGAGCGGTCGCCTCATGCTGGGTCATGGCCAGCCCGGTTTTGTTGAAGTAGGTGGGAGTCTGCTTGAGTTTGGTGATTTCACCCGTGGTCAGGTCGGCCAGACTCAGGTTGCTTGGTTCCAGAAAGTTGGAGGTGGTGAGAAAGATCTCGTCGTTGAGATCGGAGGCCACGGCCCGGGCGGAAGCGTTCCCGATGGCGGAGGTGTTCAGGGTGCTGGTCTTCCAGTCGTCGACGACTCGCTGCAGCGCCCGAATGCGACCGTTCACATTGTCGAGGAGATTGAGGACGACGTAGTTGCGGGTGAGCGTGAAAGATTCCAGCGATACCCGCGGCTCGGGGTCGAACAGGACTTTGAATTCCCGTTTGCCCGCCTGGAAGTCGGCGAGGTGGGTCGAAACGAGCGAGCCGATCGGGTAGGTCGTGTCGCCGATCGTCCAATCCGATTTCAGTTCGATCAGCAGTTGATCCTGAAAGAAGGCGATGTCAGCGCGCGTGGGGACCTCGATTTTGCTGAGCGTGAGATCATCCTCAATCAGCCAGTAGTTGATCTCGTGGGAGGAAATGGCTTCGTAGATCCGGCGCTGGCGACCACTGGTGTTGTTGGAAACGGAGAGGAAGGCGCCGGTTTTTTTGGCGTCGATTTCGTGCACGATTGCGGCCGCCTCAATCGGGGTGCCGCGTTGCCAGATCCGGGTGCGACGCGGGTAGCCGGAATCGGTGGCGTCGTCGTCGCGGGGGAATGCGCCGACCATGAGGGTATCACGATCGATCCAGTCGGCGCGGTTGCGCCCGCTCGGCAGTTGGAATCCGTCTTCGACGAACTCCAAAGTGTGGAGATCAAACTCCCGATATTCGGAGGCGTCCTGTCCACCTTCGGATAGGACGAGCAGCGCCCGCGAGTAGTCGAGGTCCTGCACCACGGCGCCTTGCCAAACCCAGCTGATGCCCTCGGCTTCCGCCAGCGCATCGACGTCGAAAACCGTTTCCCAGACGGGTTCACTCGAGGCATAGGACTCCGGAGTGCAACGCCGCCAGATTCCGCGCACATGCACATCGTCCTGCCAGAAATTGTAATAGTGGTCACCGTAGCGGGTGACGGACGGAATCCGGTCGCGCGAGTTGTAGATTTCGAGCAGGTCGTCGCGGATCTCCTCATAGCGCGGATCGCTGGTGAGTTCAGCGAGGGCGATTTGGTTGCGCGCCTCGACCCACTGTAGCGGCTTCTCGCCGGCCACGTCCTCCAGCCAGAGAAAAGGATCGGATTCGGATCCGGCGAGGGCAGACGAAGTCATGAGGGCGAGGCAGAGCAGGGTGACACGAAGCGGGTTCATGAGGCGGAAAGCTCGTAGCTTAGCACACTCAGGGCGTAAACGGCAGCGGTCTCACACCTCAGCACCAGCGGGCCGAGGGTGATGGGCTGGAATCCGGCGCTTTGGGCGATGCTCATCTCACTGGGGGTGAAATCGCCTTCCGGGCCGATCGCCCACAGCACCCGGCGAGGGGGGCGGCCCAGTTGGGCGGTGCTCTCGGCCAAAACGCCCTTCAACGGCTTGGCCCCGGGGTGGAGGCTGGCGATGAGTTTAAGATCATACTCTCCAGGGTGTTCAAAAAACCCTGCCACCTTTTGCAGTGGTTGGATGGTGGGCAGCCACGGGTTACCACACTGCTTGGCTCCCTCGAGGGCGGCGGTATTCCATTTCTCCTGCTTCTTGTCCGAGCGGCTGGCGTCGAGGTGCACCTGAGTCCGCTCACTTTGCAGCGGAATTACCTCATGGGCACCGATTTCGGTGGCTTTGCGCACGATGGATTCGAACGTGTTCCCCTTCGGCAGGGCCTGCGCGAGGCTGATCTGGTGGGGCAGGGGCGAAGCGGTTTGGGAAAAGCGCACACTGAGTTCGGCCGCCTTCTTGGAATCCTTGATCAGCTCACAAATCCACTCTGTGCCATTGCCGTTAAAGACCACGACGGTGGCTCCGGCGCGTGCGCGGTTCACGGCGACCAGATGGTGCGACTCTGCTGCATCCAATTGGATGACACGTGGTTCCTGTTCAGCGGGGGAGCAAAAGGCGCGGAAATCGGACATGATTATTCAGGCCTAAATGGCCGTC
Source organism: uncultured Opitutaceae bacterium (assembly GCA_937128785.1). Lineage (GTDB taxonomy): Bacteria > Verrucomicrobiota > Verrucomicrobiia > Opitutales > Opitutaceae > Actomonas. The sequence goes on from CAKZMS010000537.1 coordinate 7,706, forward strand.
GCTGAGAGTCGAGGTCCGAAAAAACAGGAAGGGCGCCACAGCCAAAAACCAGGGCGCCCTTACCGACTAATCTAACTACAAACTATGAACTAAACCAAAGAACAATTATCTAACAGTGAGGAAGACGACGTCGGGCGGGATTCGTTCAAAATATCCGAACTTTTTTTGGATATTTTCCTAAACGATTTTCAGTGAGGTCTTTTGCCGCCGTGGAAATGGCCATGAACAGAAATTTAATTCATGTGAAACGGGCAAAAATCGCGGCTCGGCGTGAGATATCTTCGTTAACGCACCCAAAGGACGCTCCACTCCACCGTTGGGGTGGAACGAAGTTAACGAAGCCCTGACGGGGTCAGCGTCGTTAAAATGTTAATGTCGTCGGAGACGAAATTGATGTTTTACGACCGGATCCCC
>CAKZMS010000538.1 GCA_937128785.1 uncultured Opitutaceae bacterium
CTCCGCTTGGAAAGAACTGACTTCGCACACCGCGATGGAATCCGGCGCCCCTCCCTCTCGTTCCAGGACAACCTCGCTGAAGGCCTTTCCAACGTTGCCGACGGCGAACGCATCCTTACCCGCTTGTTCGAGCGCGTAGGTGAGGAATTCGGTCAGGGTGGTCTTACCGTTGGTTCCGGTGATCGCTACAATCTCGCCCCGCCAAGACAACGCGGCAAAATCGAGTTCCGCCAGACAAACCAATCCCGCCGAGCGAGCGGCCACCACCCAATCGTGGGCCGGCGAGAACCCCGGCGAAATGAGCGCCAACTTATGTCCCCCGGGATTGAACGCGACCTGATCACCGCTGGCCGGTTCCAGGTCATACAAAATCGCTTTCCCGCCCAACTTCTCCACCAGCGCCGCCGCCGCCCGACCACTCACGCCGCCACCGAACACCGCGACGGGTTCGTCGAGCATCGATAGTAGAAATTGGGGAGCGGTGACCATGGGGTTAACGGAGTTTGAGCGTGCCCAAGCCGATCAGGGCGCACATGAGGGAAATAATCCAAAAGCGCAGTACGACCTTGGTCTCCGGCCAGCCCAGCTTCTGGAAATGATGATGGATGGGTGCCATGCGAAAGAATCGCTGACCTTCCCCGGTTTTGCGGCGGGTATATTTGAAAAAGGAGACTTGGATGATCACCGACACGGCCTCGGCGACGAAAACCCCACCGACGATGACCAGCGTGAGCGGTTGCTGCACCATGAAAGCGATCACCCCGATCAGACCGCCCAGGGCCAGTGAGCCCGTGTCGCCCATGAACAGCTCCGCCGGATGGGAATTGTACCAGAGAAATGACATTCCCGCTCCCACCAAGGCACCGCACACCACCGCGAGTTCACCGGTGCCGGGCACATAACCGATCAATAGATACTCCGAAATTCTGACATTCCCCCCAGCGTAAGCCATGATGCCGTAAACCAATGCAACCGTGATGGTGCAGCCTATCGCCAGCCCATCGAGTCCATCCGTCAGGTTGATCGCGTTACTGAAACCGACGACCCAAAAGAACATCATCACAAAGAGGAGCAGCAAGCCGAACGCTCCCACGAACATGAAGACGGGGTCCTTGATGAAAGGAACCCATAGTTCTCGAATGTGGCTGGCACTGCCGGGATTGGTGGCGAGCAACACCAACGCGACGGCCGTCACCGTCGTCTGCCAGAAGAGCTTCTCCTTGGACGAAATACCATCTCGGTTACCCCGCACCACTTTCAAGTAATCATCCCGAAACCCGATCACTGTCAGCGCCCCGTAAACAAAAAGGGATGTTATGATGTAGATGTTCGGCGCGGCCCAGAGCAACGTGCTGACCGCCACCGAAACAAAGATAAGCAAACCGCCCATCGTCGGCGTGTTCTTCTTGTCGAAGCGGGTCGCCAAATCACCCGTTCGATCATCGTCGTAGTGCTGACCAAATTTAAGGCGACGGAGTTTCGCGATCAGCCACGGCCCCAACACAAATCCCACCAAAGTAGCCGTTCCCGCCGCCAACAACGTGCGCAGGGTCAGGTAGCGCAGGACCCGAAGAGGTCCCCAGACGTGTTCGTAATCTGCCAGGTAGGACAGCATGGCTACAACGCGACGGCAGCTCCTTCTGCCAAGAGTTTTTCCAAGGCATAACGACGGCTGCCTTTGATGAAAACCGGACCGTCCCAATCCGCAAAAATTTGCCCGAGCTGCGCGGTGTCCACCACCACTTCCAACTGCCCGGCTTCAGCTCCGCCCGCAATCGCTCCCGCCCGCAACGCTTCCGCATTCGTACCGATCGCGGCAAGCCGATCCCCCCCGCGCAGCGGCAGCCCCCGGCCCACCTCTTCGTGCAAGCGCACCGATTCAACCCCCAGCTCCTCCATCCCACCAATCACAAAAAGCCGGGCAGCTTCATCGGTCGTGAGGCGATCAAACGCCGCAACCGCATCCTTCATCGCGGCGGGGTTGGCGTTGTAACAGTCGAGGTAGACCAATCGATCACGGTGTTGACGAATCTCCCCGCGCAAGGGAGCGGGTTTCCAACCGACCAGGCCTCCCTGAATTTCCTCCGGGGTGCGCCCCCAACGGCGAGCCAACGTGATCGCCAAAGCCGCATTCTGCGCCATGCCGTCCGTGGTTCGCGCCAGCAGGTAGGTCTCCGGCGCCGCCCGCCCCATCACGAATCCGAGCAAGGTGTGCTCCCGCTGGTGGTTGACGATGAAATTTACTTGCTTGGATTCGAGGGGTCGGTCCAAAACATCGACCCGCTCCACCACGACCCGGGTCTCATCCAACTGCCCAAATGGAGCCAATGCCGCCACTCCGGCAGGCATGATGCGGTCACCGGGGGCCACCACCGCACGAGGCAGCTTTGCCTTCTCCCGCGCCACGCCCGCGAGATCCGTCAATCCCTCGGTATGAGCGTGATCCACCAAGGTGACGATCGCCGCGTCCGGCTCGATCATGGCCGCCAAATCGTCCATTTCGGCCGGTCCGCTGATGCCCGCCTCAATTATGCCAAAATCATGTTTCTCGCTGTCCAGTCCGGTCAACGTCAGCGGAACGCCCAGATGGTTGTTGAGATTCCCCTCCGTCGCCCAGCTCCGTGCCCCCAACATGTGGGCGAGAAGATTTTTCGTGGAGGTCTTTCCCGCACTGCCCGTGATGCCGACGACATGACCGCGGAAGAGACGACGATGCTCGCGCCCAATCTTTTGAAACGCTTTCAGGGTGTCCCCCACCACGAGTTGCGGCAGCGCTACGCCCTCCTGAAATTGCGAGACCAGGGCCCCCACCGCTCCCGCCTCCGCCGCGGCGGCCAGAAAGTCATGACCATCGCGTTGCTCCGTTTTCAGCGCGACGAACATCTGTCCCGCCCGCAGTTTCCGGGTATCGATCTCCCACCCCGCGATGTTCATCTCGGGCACCCGATGCCATCGACCTTGGGTCCATTCGGCAAGCTGAGCGGGGTTGAAGCGGGGCATGAGAAAAAAGGAGCGTAGGCGAGTTTGATGCGTTTGATGCCGATGAGCTCGCGGGCCACCAGTCGGTCGTCAAACGGCACGACGGTATCGGCAAATTCCTGGTAAGGCTCATGACCTTTGCCGGCGATCAACAGACTGTCGCCGGGTTCCGCCATATCGAGCGCAAGACTGATCGCCCGACGTC
>CAKZMS010000539.1 GCA_937128785.1 uncultured Opitutaceae bacterium
CATGGTGGTTTTAGGCCCCCAATAGTGCTTATCCAGAAGAGCAAAGCAATCTAACACTTTTTGATGAAGCCTTTGGGTTTGCAATTCTTGCTCAGTTTCAGCGCTGATGATGTCGGCGGTATACAGTAGCCAGTAGTAGGTTATGGCATCACATAATCGGGCAATAATATTTTCACTGATGGTGCAATGTGCTTGTGCCCGCAAAAGGAGCCAATTGAGTTTTTGTTTCAGCTGGGGCTGATGATGTTTCATGCGGTATTTGATCCGCTGATAAACGGGTGCCATTAATCCCTGCTGTTTGAGCAACGCAACTTGTTCTTCAATGGTTGGTAATAATGGTAAGGTTTTGTCTTCTAGTATGATTTCTTTACTGAGTCGTTTACTGCGCCAGATTTTATAGTAGCCATCCAGCAGGTTTTCTTTTAATAAATAACTGGCCGGGAAAGCTAGAGCATTACCGGCTAGGTATAAACTGCCCAACCCCATATAGGTGGTGATGATAGCGGCGAGATATTCTTCAATTGGCTTGCGATTAAAAACGGTTTGTTCTGACACACCTCTTTTTTGATCGCTTCGACCTGGCGGGAATTGAGCAACAACGCGCCTTCCTGCTGGAACGCGGCGAGCGACTTCTCGTAGGCCGATCCCACGGCGAACACCTGTTTTTCACCGATGCACAGGAGATTGTTGTCGTAACCACCCCCGAAGATGATGTCGCGAGCAACCTTGCGGTAATCGAGCGCGTTGCAGTCATCGATGACGACCGGAGGATTTCCGGGTCCCGCGCAGATGGCGCGCTTGCCGGTTTTCATCGCCGCGTCGACCACGGCGGGACCACCGGTGATGCAGAGCAGGTCTACGTCGTCGGATGCACAGAGCTCGTTGAAGGAATCGAGGGACGGCTTCTCAACCGTCGTCACGAGATTGGTGATGCCGAGCTCGGCTTTGATCGCCTCGTTGAATTCGTGAATCGCCAGGGCGGCGCAGGCGGCGCCACCAGGATGCGGGTTGAAGACGACGGCATTACCGGCGGCGACCATGTTGACGATGTTGCCGGCCATGGTGGGCACGGAGTGGGTCACCGGCAGGATCGAGCCGACAACGCCAAACGGCGCGGCCTCATCCATGGTGATGCCGGAGTCACCGCTCATGCCGGTCGGCGTGAGATACTCGGTGCCGAGCACATTGCGGATGCCCTGCAGCTTCTCGATCTTGTGATCGAGTCGGCCGATCTTGGTCTCTTCAAACTCGATGGTGCCCCAACGCTCGGCGTGGTCTTCACACATCGATTTGACGATCTCGGCGACCTTGGCGCGGGCGGCCCAACCCTTTTTGCCCAGCTGCTCAAAGCCCGAACGGGCAGCGGCGGCGGCGGACGAGGCATCCTCGAAGACACCGTGGCGGCCCGGGCGGGCGGTGATAGTGGGAGCATCCGGAGCGGCGGCACCCTTGACCTGCAACTGGGCCACCACTTCGGCGACCACACTGCGAATGGCTGCTTCGCTGATTTGACTCATGTTCGATTCTCCTGCGACAGCGCTTAGCTGTCCTTGGCGACGTAGGTTTGTTTGCCGAGCACGTTGACCGTATCGACCAACCCGACGATCGCGGCATCCACCGGGAGGGACTTGAGGCCATCGGCCTGGCGCGCGGAACTGCCTTGCGCGAGCATGACCAACTCCCCTTCCCCGGCGCCGAGCGTGTCGACAGCGACGATGGTGTTGGCGCCCGGCTTGAACTGGCTCGGGTTGTCCGGATCGATCAGCATCGGACGCACCATGAGCAGCTTGCGGCCGCGCATGCTGTCGTCCTTTTTGGTCGATACGACCGAGCCGATAACTTTGGCCAGATACATGGCGTTATTTACGGGCTCGTTTGGCGGTGGAGTGCGGAATGATCGTCTCGGTGTCCGCGTGGGGACGAGCGATGACGTGGGCGCTGACGACTTCGCCGTGCTGGCCGGCGGCATCGGAGCCGGATTCGATCGCAGCCTTAACGGCGGCGACGTCACCGCGGATCGTGGTGCTCACGAGGGCACTGCCGACTCCGGTCATGGGACCGGCGATTTCGACGTTGGCGGATTTGAGCATCGCGTCCGTGCCTTGCACGAGGGCGATGAGACCTTTGGTCTCGAGGATACCAATTGCTTGAGTTGCCATAATGTTTGTTGGGTTGGTGGCTGGGAAACAGCCTCTAGGTTGATTGGGTTGAAAGGGAGGGTTGAGCGGTCACGTGCCGGAAAACTTCGCGGGCGATGACCAGTTCTTCGTTGGCCGGAATGACCATGATTTTCACAGCGGAGTCGTCGGTGCTGATGACACCTTCAGATCCGCGGGTAGTGGCGGCATTACGCTCCGCGTCGAGTTTGACCCCGAGACCTTCGAGGTCGGCACAAACGGCTGCTCGCAGCTCCACGTCGTTTTCGCCAATGCCGGCAGTGAAGCTGATCACATCGACCCCGCCCATTTTCAGGAGGAAAGAACCCGCCCAGTGGCGGATCGAATCGATGAGGGCGTCGTTGGCGAGTTGCGCATCAGCATTGCCTTCGGCAGCCGCGGCGCGGATGTCGCGGGCATCGTTGCTGACACC
>CAKZMS010000540.1 GCA_937128785.1 uncultured Opitutaceae bacterium
GCCCGACCCACCTGAGTGGCAGTGCTTTGCCGTGGGTCGGGCTTTACGCCCGACAGCGTTACTCCAATAACCACTCATGCCCCTGCGACTCTTTGGAATCCTCTTCGGTTTGGTTTTAGCCACAACGGGACTTGTGGCCGACAAACCCAATGTCCTGTTCATTGCCATTGATGACCTGCGCAACGATCTGGGCGCGCTTGGGGTCGCTCACGCGAAGACGCCGCAACTGGATCGTATAGCCCGGACCTCCCGGGTGTTTTCGCATCATTACGTGCAGGTGCCTACCTGTGGCGCATCGCGGGCGGCGTTGTTGCGGGGTCGCTATCCCAACGAACGGATTTTCCTCAGTAACGACGCCATCAAAGAAACGTCTGCCGATTGGGCGGGGGAGAGTCTGCCCGGTTGGTTCAAGCAGCAGGGTTATCGCACGTATGCCCTGGGCAAGGTCACCCACTACCCCGGTGGCATGGCGGGCGAAAATTGGGATGCCCCGCCGGAAGAAATCAGCGGCGTGTGGGATCGCGCCTGGTTACCGGATTCCCCCTGGGCTCACGCTCAGGCCATGATGCACGCCTATGCCAACGGCAAACCCCGCGAGCGAGGCGTGACCCTTCCCTGGGAAGCATTCGACGGGCCGGACAAGGCTTACCCAGACGCGTGGGTGGCCGAAGATGCCGTGGCCCATCTGGCGGAACTCAAAGATGCCGATGATCCCTGGTTTTTTGCGGTCGGTTTTTTTAAACCGCATCTGCCGCTCTCCGCGCCCAAGGCCTGGCATGAACTGCATGCGGATACTGCCTTCCCGGCGCCCCCCGTCGCGGCGAATGCCCGACAGAGTCCCGGCTGGCATTCGAGCAACGAGCTGCGCCGCAACTACGCGGACGGCGGACGCGAGGTGCTCGAGGATGAAGTTTATGCGGAAGAACTCCGCGCCGCCTACGCGGCTTCGACCAGCTACGTGGATCACCAAGTCGGACTCGTGATGGATGCGCTGGAAGCATCCGGCATGGCCGAGGACACGATCGTGGTGGTGTGGAGCGATCACGGTTTTCAGTTGGGCGAGCACAACATGTGGGCGAAACACACGCTCTTCGAACAGGCCCTGCGCTCTCCTTTGATGATTCGGCAGCCCGGTTTGAAGAACCCCGGACATACGTCGGAGGCCATCGTGGAAACCGTGGATGTGTTCCCGACGTTGTTAGACCTGTGCGGCCTGCCGCAACCCGACGTGCCCTTGGACGGCCAGAGTTTGGTGCCCCATCTGCACGACGCGGATCGACCAACCGCCAAACCGGCCCTCGGCTACTGGCGCGCGAATCGATCGGTGCGCGATGATCGCTGGCGGCTGATCATCTATCCCGCCACCGACAAACTACCTGAGCCGGCGGTGGAACTCTTCGATATGATCGCGGATCCGTTCGAGCTCACGAACGTAGCCAGCGAGCATCCAGACGTGGTGAAGCGGCTGCAGGCCGCCATCCGTTGAAGACTGTCGGGCGTAAAGCCCGACCCACATTTTGCTATGTCGCTTTGCCGTGGGTCGGGCTTTACGCCCGACTAACGTCTAGCCCTCGCGATTCCACTTCCGGTAGATCCGGTAGGGGATGGCATACATCAGCGAAGCCACGATGAGTCCGAAGATGAGGAAGCCCCAGTCGATGTGCTTTTCTCCCACGTCCTTAACAAGTCCGAGGGGCGAGAAGATTGCGAAGGTCGCGACCATCAGGGCCAGACACAGTCCGCCGACCAATTTGAAGTGACGCCAGGGCGTCATATCGATGGTGGAGTCCGCAGTCGTCGGTTCGATGGAACGGTCGAGCGGAAACACGCGGCTCAAGCCGAATAACATCCCGACGTGAACCACGAATAGTCCGCCCAGGACGTGCAGATAGTGGAGTCCGAACGGGGGATAGAATTGGCAGACCGAAAGGATCAGGAGATAAGAAACCAGCGTGATGTTCGCGGCCTTGGCGGACACGGTTTTGGAAAAATATCCGACCAACAGAGTCAGGAAAATAGGCGCACCAAACAGCACCTCGGCTTTAACCATGTAGAGGAAGATTCCGCCCTCGAAACGCATGATGAGGGGGGCGATGAACATGGTCACTATGACCAGACCGCTGCCGACCCACTTGGCGCGACCGATGATGACGTTATCAGACAGGTGTTTCCCCCAAAGCGGTTTGTAGATGTCGATGGCAAACAGCGTCACCGAGCTGTTCAGCACGCTGTTGTAGGTGCTGAGCACGGCGCCAAAGATCACGGCGGCGAAGAAGCCGACAAACACGCCCGGCATGATGTCGCGCACGAGGGTGGGGTAGACCCAGTCGTTGTTTTCAAAATTTCCCGCCCCGTAGATGTGGTATGCAATGATGCCGGGGATCGCGATGTAGAAGACGTTCAGGATCTTGAAGTAGCCGGCGATGATCACGCCCTTCTGGCCTTCGGCGAGACTGCGCGCGCCGAAGCAGCGCTGCACGATGAACTGATTGGTGCACCAGTAGAACGCGTTGTGCATCACCATGCCGGTGAAGATCACCGCAAAGGGCACAAGGTCATCCTTGTCGCCAATCGAATCGAGCTTGTGGGTTTCGGTCGTGAACATGGTGGAGATGCCACCGAAGAAGTCGCCGTCGCCCACCGCCCGCACGCCGAAGATAAAGACCAAAAATCCGCCGGTGAGGAGACCCACGCCGTTGAGCGTGTCAGAAACGGCCACGCCCTTGAGTCCGCCGAACAACGCGTAGGTGCCGCCGATGAGGCCCAGGGCACCGACGAGAATCCATACGCAGGTCGTCTCATCCACCCCCAGCAGAGCCGGCACGTTGAACAGATTCATGATGGCGATGGCGCCGCCGTAGAGGGCCACCGGCATGCCGCCGAACACGTAGCAGAACAGGAAAAGCGCGGTAACCAGACGTCGCGTGCTGGAACCGTAGCGCTGTTCCAGAAACTCTGGCACGGTCGCGAAGCCGCGCTTGAGGAACGTGGGTAGCAACACGCCGGCGAACAGGAGCAAGGGCGGTATCACGGCGACGGTCCACGCAATGGGGGCGAGGTTGGTGCCGTAGACCTGTGCGGTCATGCCGGTGATGTTGGCGGCGCTGAGGTTGGTCAGCAGCAGGGATCCCGCGATGACCCAACCACTGAGGCTGTTGCCACCGAGGAAGTAGCCTTGGGAGCTGTGCAGGTTTTCGCGATGCGTGCGCCAGTAAGTGACGACGGCAACGAACGTCGTGAAGAACAGAAACGAAAGAAAGGTGCCCATAGGTCGGGGTTAGGCAGGGGAGGCGGAGTATTCGGGATGACCGGTGGCCATCATCGCGGCGCGCATCTTTTCCTGCATCCGGGCGGCGAGGCGAGAGTCATTAACGAGATTCTTTTGTTCGAATGGATCGAGCCGGCTGGAGGCCTCGAAACGGAGGGTGCGAGGTGAGGGGTATTGCGACGGTCCGCCAACCTAGTGCAGCCCCGTGGGCCATGCTCAATCGGCGCCCCGTGGAACAGTTACGCTTCACCGCCGTCGCTCCCCCGGGGTGGTTGGCTTGCTTCGGGGTCGGCAACGGCCTTGGCTGACCGGTGCCTTTTCCCTCCCGGCCCGCCCCCTTTCGACCCCTCCCATGAAGTATAAGTTTGTCCCCCTGCTCGGCGCTCTGTTGCTGGCGCTGGCCTCCCCCCAAGCCCTTTCCGCCGCCCAACTGGGCAATGGTTTAAAAGTAGGTGAGGTCACGGCCACGTCTGCCATTGTCTGGACCCGGCTCACCGCCACGGCCGAACCTAACCAGACCGGTCCCCGGTTTGGGGGCGACGACGACAAGGTTCCGTCCAACCACGAGCTTGGTGACATGCGCTATAGCTTGATGGCGACCCAGGGTGAGGCGCGCCTGCACTATTATCCGGTCGATCTTCCCGGCGCGAAACGCACGACGGCCTGGGCGCCGGCCCGTTCGAATCGAGATGGAACGCTGCAGTTCGAGTTGTTCGATCTGCTTCCCCGGAAGCGCTACCATCTCGAAGTGGAGGCTCGCCCCGCACCGGGCGAAGCGATCTCCGCGACCATCACCGGAGGTTTCTGGACGGCGCCGACGAGTGATCAGCCTGCCGATGTGAGCTTCACCGTGGTGACCTGCCACGACTTCATTCGGCGCGATGATCTGGCGAACGGCCACAAGATCTATCCGTCGATGGCGGCGCTTCAGCCTCACTTCACTGTGCACGCGGGCGACGTCGTGTATTACGACAAACCCGAGCCGTATGCGAAGTCGGCGGAGTTGGCTCGCTACAAGTGGAACCGCCTCTTTGCGCTGCCTTTCCAGCAAGGCTACTACGCCAATCACACTGCGTATTTCCAAAAGGACGATCACGACATCCTTGCCAACGATGCGTGGCCGGGAGCTACATATGGCGATCTCACGTGGGACCAGGGGTTGGGAATCTTCCGGGAGCAAACGCCTACCGGTCTGCGGCCTTACCGCACGGTTCGCTGGGGCGAACACCTGCAAATTTGGTTGGTCGAAGGCCGTGAGTATCGCAGCCCCAACGATATGCCGGACGGACCCGATAAAACGATTTGGGGAGCCGAGCAGAAGGCGTGGTTCTTCGAAACCTTCTCCCGGTCGGATGCGACTTTCCGAATTCTGATCAGCTCGATGCCCATCCTGGGTCCCGATCGTCCGGGCAAAAACGACAATCATGCCAACGAGGGCTTTTATCACGAAGGCCGCGAGATTCGTGACTTCCTCGCGTCGCAGGAGAACGCATTCGTGGTAAATGGTGACCGCCACTGGCAGTATGCCACCGTGGACCCGGAGCGAGGTATTCGGGAATATGGCTGCGGCGCCGGATCTGATTCGCACGCCGGGGGCTGGAGCATGGACCGCCGGAGACCGGAGCAGAAATTCCTTCGTATGGCGGGGGGGTTTCTCCGGGTGGCGATCGAAGCTGCCGTGGAGGGACCACGCGCACGCGTGCAACACTACAGTGTGGATGGCGAGATGGTGAACGAGGACGTGCTCACCGCCCTCCCGGCCAAGCCGATGTCTCACTCCGACCGCGGACCGGCCGATCAATGGGAGGTGCTCTTCGACGGTCAGCAGGAGCAGTTCGGCAAGTTTCACCTCTACAATGAGCCGGACGTTCAGCCCGAGCGGTGGCGCGTGGTGGGCGATGTTCTGACCCTGGCCGGGCGCAAGGAGGCGCCGGACCTGCGCGCCAAGGAAGACATTGTGATCTCTCCCCGGCCCTACCGGGATTTTGAACTCGAGCTCGACTGGAAAATGTCAGTCGGAGCGAATGGGGGTATTTTCTACAAAGTCGTTCAAGACCCCCAATACGAGAAGCCCTGGCATACTGGTCTGGAGTATCAGCTTCTGGATGATGACAATCACAAGGAGGGTCTGATCGAATCCCATCGCGCGGGTGATCTCTACGATCTAATCGGCGCGTCCCAAGACGTGGTGCGTCCGGCCCTGTCCTGGAATCACAGTCGCCTCGTCGTGCGCGGCACCATCATCGAACACTGGCTCAACGGCGAATTGATCGTCCGCGAAGACACCGCCTCGGCGGAGTGGGATGAAATGGTGGCGGATAGTAAGTATGCCGCCCTGACGGCGTTTGCCCAACCCGTTCCCGGCGACATCATTCTCCAAGACCACGGCGATCGCGCCTGGTATAAGAACATCCGCATCCGCGAGCTGTGATCCGCCGCGGCGTGGGACCGAAATCAGATGATCTCAAGGTGTCGGGCCTGGGCATCAGGCACCGCTGATAGCGGAATACGCTCATCAAAGGTTACCAAGCGCGCGCCGTGTTTCGTGGCGAGCGACAATAGATAGATGTCAGTGATTTGCCGTGATCCGAGGATACGTTCCGGGGAAAAATGTGCGCTCCCGCGCAGGGACACACTGTCGGCCCAGAACTCGTGATCGTGGTCGTTCACAAAGTCGGACAGAGCGTCGATCAATTCCGCCGGCGTGCAGCGCAGGGTTTTGCTGTAGTTTGGGTGACTGAGAATCCGAACCAATGCGTTTTCCGTCACGGGACAGGTGGCGATGCCGTCTGCGGCGTGTATCTCCAGCCACCCATGCGCCCGGTCGTTAAAAACATGTTCCTCATCAAACAGCGCGATCAACACATTGGCATCCAGCAGTGATCGCATCAGATCCCTTCCTCGTCCATCAGCTGACGGACATGCGCTAAGGTCACCGATTCCTCTCGGCGCGGCAGCATGCGCACTCCGTTTCGCTTCCGGGTTCGCGGCGCCCGCTGCTGCTGCGGGTCGGGTTTGGCGTGAAACCCCTTGCGTGCGAGTGACGACAGGATTGCGCCCGCTGAGCACCGGTCTTTGGCCGCCAGTTCCTTGGCCAAGGCCAGAACGTCATCGTCGATGTCCAATGTGGTGCGCATACATTTGATGTGGTCGCATCAAATGTTGATTGTCAAGACCACCGGCTATCCCATCGGCGCTGCACCGGCGAGTTGGAGTCCTGCCCGAATTTCGTGGTCAGAACTGGCAACTGGACGGAGCTTTATCCGGCAATCGGACGCTGCTTTGTGACCCGTGCATCAGTCGCGGACACTTAAGAAGGCCGCACCGTTACGCTGGATGTTGGAACAGTTCCAGCGGAGGGAGCGTAGCGCTCGGCGCCTCAGAGGCTGAGATTGCTGCTCGGCCTTGGCTGTTAGAGCTTTGGTCTGCTTTCTGCATTTCCCCCCATGAAATCACTACTCCGTCTCATCGCGTCCGTCTCATTGCTGACTTGCTGTCTGGCCCGAGCGGAAAAACCCAACGTGTTGGTCATCATGACGGATGATCAGGGCTCCTTGGATCTCGGTGCCTATGGGGCGAAGGACCTGCACACGCCTCACCTTGATGCGCTCGCCCATCGCGGCGTGCGGTTTGATCAGTTCTACGTGGGCTCGGCGGTGTGTTCGCCGTCGCGGGCATCGCTGCTCACCGGCAAGACTCCGCAGGGGGCGGATTTGGAGAACAATGCCCCGAATGCCCAGGGCTACAAGGGCCTGCCTCCGGAGCAGGTCACGATCGCCGAGATGCTGCAGGCCGAGGGTTACGGGACCGCTCACGTCGGCAAATGGCATCTGGGCGAAGCAGCGCCGTTGCGGCCCGATGACCAAGGTTTCGATTACTCCTTTGGTCACTACCAAGGCTGCATCGATAACTACTCGCACTTTTTCTACTGGGTGCCGCCCAACCGCCACGACCTGTGGGAGAACGGCGAAGAGATTTTTGAGAACGGGAAGTATTTCCCCGAGTTGATGGTGGAGCGCGCGCGGCGCTACATCGCGGACCAACATGAGGCGGATGAACCGTTCTTCATGTATTTTGCCCTCAACCTGCCCCACTATCCGCTGCAGGGACTGCAGAAGTGGCATGAGTATTACGCTCATCTGCCCATGCCTCGGCGCGATTATGCCGCGACGGTTTCGACCATCGATGAGCAGATCGGAATCCTCCTCGCCGAACTCGAGGCCTACGGCGAGTTGGATAACACGTTGATCGTGTTCCTGTCCGACCATGGTCACTCTTACGAGGCCCGCACGTTCTATGGCGGTGGTTGGGCGGGCAATATGCGCGGCGGAAAATTCGGACTGTTCGAGGCGGGGATTCGCGTGCCGGCGATCATCGCCGGCCCCGGCGTGCCCGAGGGCGTGGTGGTCGAGAGTGCCGCGATGCAAATGGACCTGCTCCCTACCATCGCTGACTTGGTGGGTGTGAATCGGCTGCCTGCCGGAGTTGAGGGCACCTCGTTGAAACCGATGTTCACGGTCGATGAACCCCTGCGCGATGTGATGTATTGGCGGATGAACCAGCGTTGGGCCGTGCGGCAGGGGGAGTGGAAATTACTGGTCAACCCCCGCGACGATTCGAAGCGCTATGAGTTGGATCCGGTAGCGGACAAGGTATTCCTGTCGAACTTGGAGATCGATCTCACCGAGAAGGAAAACCTCGCGAATCAGTATCCCGAAAAAGTGGAGGAACTCATTGCGGTGTATCGTGGTTGGGAGCACTTCCGCGCGGCCGACTTCGAGGAACTGCCGGAACAGTGGCGTCCGTAGGTTTGGGAGGGTAGGGCGCTTTCGCCGAAAGCGCCGCTACGTCCGGCTGGCCGGATGAAACAGCGGGCTCGGCGAGCCCGCCCTACCTTGAAGTTTTCAGCGTAGGTCTTACCGCACGGTGCGGGCGGTGCCTTCGAGTTGGTTGAGGGCGCGGTTGATGACGCGGACCACGTATTTGCCTTGTTGCTCCAGCTCTTCGCGGGGGATCCAGGCTTCGTGCATCTCCGCGATCGCCGGGCGGGCCATCTCGTCGATTTCGTCGAGCACGATGGCTGCATGGAGGCGTTCCCATTGTGCACCGTTCGCCAACACCTCGGTCAACACGGGGAGGGCGTCGTCCGGTTCACCCAAGGCGCACAAGGCGCGGGCGGCGGCCACGCGCACGACGGGGCTTTCGTCCTTGATGGCTTCGTGGAGGGCGTCGCGGGCGGAGGCCGCGGCGGGCGAGCCGACATTGCCGAGGCCGGTGGCTCCCCAGTAGCGGATGGCGGCTTCGTTGTGTTCCAAGGCGGCGGTCAATTCAGGCACGGCTTGCGGACCGACCGATGCCAGATTGGCAATGTTGGCCAGCTCATCGGGGAAGGTGGGGTCGGGATGTTTGCGGAGGATCTCGTAGCGATTGCCCAACCGTTTTTCTTCCGTGACCAAAACCGGCTCCGGCAGCAGGCCGGTATCACGGGTATCCTTGACCCAGGCCAAGTGGGCCGCGCGCATGCGTTCCAGCACAGAGGCGAACGCCGGATCATCGGCCAGGTTGTGGATTTCGTGAGGATCCGTGGTGAAATCGTATAGCTCCTCAGGTGGCTTCAGTCCGAAGTAGCGTTCGACCACGGGGTCGAGTTGGCCAGCCTCATGCAGGCGTCGCATTTCCGCCATGGTCAGACCCTTCTCGGCGGAATTCATGAACTGGTAGTAGGGCTTGAGCGGCTCGTAGTTGCGCACGTAGCGGAAGCGTTCATCGCGGACTGTGCGGATGATGTCGTAGCGTTCGTCCATCCGGTCACGGGCCCCGTAGACGTATTCCCGCACCGGTGACAGGCCCTCGCCGAGGAAAGCCCGGCCTTGCAGATAGTCCGGTTGTCCGAGTCCCGCGATGTTGAGCAGGGTAGGGGCAAAATCGATGGCGCTGACGAGCTGGCCGTCGACCGAACCGGGGTCGCGTAGCCCACCGAGTTCCAGGTGGGTGGGGGCGCGGATGATCAACGGGATTCGGGTGCCCGATTCGTAAAGCCAGCGTTTGGCGCGGGGCAGGCCGATGCCGTGGTCGGACCAGAAGAAAATGATCGTATTGTCGTAGAGCCCGTCGTCCTTGAGTTGCTGGATCAGATCGGCCGCCCATGCATCCATGGCGGTGATCAACTCGTAGTTGCGTTTCCAGTTCTCCCGGTTGGTCGGAGTGTCCGGATAGTAGGGAGGCAGGGTGGTGAGAGTGTCCGGATTTTGGCGCTGGTCGGGGGTGAGGTCGGCGGTGACTTCGCGATAACGATCCTCGCCGGCAATGCGGCTTTCGTGGGTACCGCTGAAATTGAAGACGGCGAAGAACGGCTGGTCGTCATCGGTCCGATTGCGCCAGTGCGCCGAGGGGCTGCTGTCATTCCACGCCCGCTCCTCCACGGGCATGCCTTTGACCAACTGGTAATCTGTCTTGGCGTTGTTGGTCGTGTAGTAGCCGGCTTCGCGCAGGTAAGTGGGAAACAACTCCATATCCCCCGGGAGGCGAACCTGACTGCGCATGTGTTGAGATCCGATCGAGCTTTGGAAGACCCCCGTAATGATGGCACTGCGGGAGGGGGCACAAACTCCGGCCGTGGTATAGGCGCGGGAGTAGAGGGTGCCCTCGGCGGCTAATTTATCAATGTGGGGCGTGATGGCATGGGGGTCGCCGTAGCAGCCGAAGTGCGCACTGATGTCCTCGGTGCTGAGCCAGAGGATGTTGGGTCGGTCGGCGGCGAAGACGGCACTGGCCGTGAGGACAAGGGACAGAAAAAGGGCGGGGATTTTCATGGGTAAAGTGGTGATCGGGGTCAGTGCATATCCGCGTCGACGGCGGTGCGGGCGGGCATGTTGGCTTTAATTTCAGCGTCCACCTGCCAGTAGCGATCGATCATGGTTTGGCGCAGCACGGGTTTCGTGGTGCTCAAGTCATGTAACTCCGCGCGGTCTTCGGCGATGTTGAAGAGCTCCCAGGCGTCGGGCTCCATGTTCCGTTCGACCGCGATCTTCCAGTCACCACGGCGGAGGGCCCGGTTGCCCCGAAACTGGTGCCAATACTCACGGGGCTCGCCGGCAAACTCACCCGCTAGAATCGGCAGCAGGGTGTGCCCCCGGAGTGGTCCGATGTCATGATCGTCGATGGTGGCGGGGTAGTCGGCGTCCACGATGTCGTAGAGAGTCGCGGCGATGTCGATCAGGTGGCCGGGACCGCGCACGATCCGACCGGACTTACCACCCAGACCATCGGCCCAATGCACGATGAAGGGCGACGAGATGCCGCCTTCGTGTTGGTTCTGCTTATACCAACGGAAGGGCGTGTTGCTGGCGTGCGCCCAACCCTTGTCGTAGGTCCAGTAGCTTTGGGGATCCCACGGCATGAGACCTTGTTCTCGCGTCTCCTCATACGTGCGTTGGAACGGGCAGCCGCCGTTGTCGCTCATGAAGAGGAACAGGGTGTTGTCGAACTCACCGGTGTTTTCGAGGTGTTGGATGATTCGCCCGAGGTTCTGGTCAACGGAATCAACCATACCCGCGTAGGCGGCCATGGTCAGCACGTGCTCTTGCCGGGTGCTCCCGTCGAGTTCGGACCATGCCGGCACATCGGCTGGGCGTGGTGACAGCGGGGTATCGGCGGGGATGATACCCAGCGCCAACTGACGTTGGTGGCGCTCCTGTCGCAGAACATCCCAGCCCTCGGCATAGCGATGACGGTACTTCGCGACATCGGGCTCCTTGGCGTGCAGCGGGTAGTGGGGTGCGTTGTAGGCGAGGTAGAGCAGGAAGGGCTGGTCGTCGTCGGGATCATTTTCCTCCGCCAAAAACTGCAGGGCGAAGTCGGTCATGGCATCGGTGGTGTAGAACCCCTCCGCCGGTGGCAGCCAAGGCTGGCCATCGAGCATGAAGGTCATGTCCCCTTTGGAGGAGACCCCGGTGAAGAAATTTACCGCGCCGGCCAGGTGACCGAAGTAGCGGTCCCAGCCATGGTCGATGGGGTCTCCACTGAGGTGCCATTTTCCGCTCATCAAGGTGTGGTAGCCTGTGTTCCGCATCACCTCGGCGATGGTCACGGAGTTTTTATGGGGCGGGAGGAAGGCCACTTCGGGGAAGTAGCGACCGGACAACAGGGTGGCTCGGGTCTGGGCGCACTTGGAGGTGTTGTAGAACTGTTGAAAACGCACGCCGCCCGCGGCGAGTCGATCAAGGTTCGGTGTATCGATCTCCCCGCCGTAGGAGCCGATATCGGAAAACCCCAGATCGTCGGTCATGATGAGGACGATGTTGGGTCGGTCGGCGTCCAGGACCACGAAGGAGGCAAGTAGCAGACCGGCAAGACCGAGCAGACGGGAGAGAACTGTG